>JALREU010000122.1 GCA_023256705.1 Rickettsiales bacterium | reverse complement strand
GATTTAATTTATCAGCATTCATGGCTAAACACATCGAGCAGCCAGGCTCTCTCCATTCAAAACCTGCTTCTATAAAAATTTGATCCAAACCTTCTTTTTCAGCTTGAAGTTTTACAAGACCCGATCCAGGGACTGCTAGCGCCAACTTAATATTTTGGGCAATTTTTTTCCCCTTAAGAACGTTGGCAGCTTCTCGCAAATCTTCTATACGCGAATTAGTGCATGACCCAATAAAAATTTTATCAATTTGAATTTGATTGATTGGAAGATTGGGTTCGAGACCCATATAAGCAAGCGCATCCTCAATACTTTTTCTTTTTGAAGGGTCGTTTTCATTTTTGGGATCAGGCGTCATACCTTCTATACTTACAACCATTTCAGGCGAAGTTCCCCATGTAACTTGTGGAAGGATTTCACTTCCATTAAGCATGACTACTTTATCGAATTTTGCATCTTTATCACTATGTAATGTTTTCCAATAAGCTTTTGCTTTTTCAAGAGCTTCACCTTTAGGTGAAAAAGGTCTATTTTCAACATAAGACATCGTGACATCGTCTACTGCTACCATTCCAGCTCTAGCACCAGCTTCTATCGCCATATTACAAAGTGTCATTCTGCCTTCCATAGAAAGAGAACGAATAGACTCACCAGTAAATTCAATCGCATAACCTGTCCCACCTGCTGTTCCAATTTTCCCAATCAAGGCTAAAGCAATATCCTTTGCGGTAATGCCTTTATTTAATTTTCCTTCTACACGCACTTCCATTGTCTTGAATTTTTTTAAGATTAAGCATTGAGTAGCTAATACATGTTCAACTTCAGAAGTGCCGATACCCATTGCAAGTGCACCGAATGCTCCATGAGTACTTGTATGAGAGTCACCGCATACAATTGTCATGCCTGGTAATGTACTTCCTTGTTCAGGTCCGATAACATGAACAATGCCTTGGCGATTGTCATTCATAGGAAATTGAGTCAATCCAAAATGCTTACAATTTTCATCAAGCGTTTCAACTTGAATTTTTGAAATAGGATCGGAAATACCAAGCGATCGATCTGTCGTAGGAACATTATGATCAGGAACTGCAAGAATGGATTTATTTCTCCATACAGGCCTATGATTAATTCTTAAGCCTTCAAATGCCTGTGGACTTGTGACTTCATGAACAAGATGACGATCAATGTATATGAGATAAGTGCCAGCATCTTCCCTAACAATATGGCTCTCAAATAATTTTTCATAAAGTGTTTTAGCTTGCATGCGTTTAACTAATCTCTAAAGTTTCCAAATTGCAATGGAAAATCAGTAATACTTTTTTTAACGAATGCTATAGCGTCTTGTAAATTGTCTCTTTTAGCACCTGACACACGAACACTTTCACCTTGGATAGCTGCCTGAACTTTAAGTCCACTATCTTTAAGTAATTTAACAATTTTTTTTGCAAGTTCGCTATCAATGCCTGATTTTAATTTCAAAACCTGTTTTACTTTATTTCCAGATACAGTTTGAATATCTTGAGGATCAAGTCTTTTGGAGCTATCAGCTTCTTTCTTTTCCATAGCAGGCAATAAAATATCCTTGATTTGGCCTAATTGAAAATCAGAATCACCATAAAGTGTAATAGTTAATTCTTTTTCTGAAAATTCAACTTTTGCACTCGTACCTTTAAAGTCGTATCGATTGATAATCATTCGAGATGCGACATCAATAGAATTGTTTAAATTAGCCATATTTACTTCGGATGAAATATCAAAAGATGGCATATAAAATCTCCTTACTTAATAAATATATTTATTCGAAATGACAAACGTAATGAAGTGTTTCAGTTGTCTCGATTTCAAAAGACGAGTTTGCAGGCACAGAAAATTTTTGATTTTCTTTATATTCACTCCAATCAGATGCGCCTTGTAATTTTACACGGCAGTGTCCAGCAAGAATCTCCATAATTTCAGCTGCTTGCGTATTGAAAGTTAATGTACTTGGAAAAATGACGCCGATTGTACTTCTTGTTCCGTTCGGAAGAAGGATGGTATGACTCACACATTTACCATCAAAATAAATATTTGCTTTTTTCTTTACACTTACATTGTCAAATTGAGCCATTTAAATTCACCTTATTTTTTAATTTTTGCTGCGATTCTCATTCTTAAAGCATTAAGCTTAATAAAACCTGCTGCATCTCTTTGGTCGTATGCGCCTTGATCATCTTCAAATGTTGCAATTGAAGTATCGAAAAGGGAGTCTGTAGCACTATCTCTTCCTATTACGCTGACATTACCTTTATAGAGTTTTAATTTAACCCAGCCATTGACATTCATTTGTGTATGGTCAATTAGAGCTTGCAATGCATATCTCTCAGGACTCCACCAATAACCGTTGTAAATTAGAGAGGCAAATCTTGGCATCAAGTCATCTTTAAGATGAGCTACTTCACGATCTAATGTAATAGATTCAATTGCTCGATGTGCTTTTAATAAAATAGTGCCACCGGGTGTTTCGTAACAACCTCTTGATTTCATACCGACATATCGATTTTCTACGAGATCTAATCGGCCTATGCCATGCTTTCCACCCAATTGATTAAGTGTAGCTAATAATTCATGTGCCTTCATAGCTTTGCCATTAAGGCTAACTGGATCACCTTTTTTGAATTGAATCTCAATAGTTTCAGATTCATTGGGTGCCTTTTCAGGGCTGATAGTCCAACGCCACATATCTTCTTCAGGTGCAGCACCGGGATTTTCTAAATGACGGCCTTCATAAGAAATATGTAATAAGTTAGCATCCATGCTGTATGGACTGCCGCCTTGTTTATGTTTCATCTCCACTGGAATATTATTTTTTTCAGCATACTGAAGTAATTTTTCTCGGCTCAATAAATCCCACTCGCGCCATGGTGCAATAATTTTTATATCAGGATTAAGTGCATACGCACCTAATTCAAAACGCACTTGATCATTGCCTTTGCCAGTAGCGCCATGAGAAATAGCATCTGCGTTAGTTTTTTTAGCAAGCTCAATTAAGCGTTTAGCAATAAGTGGTCTCGCAATTGAGGTACCAAGCAGATATTCACCTTCATAAATTGTATTCGCTCTAAACATAGGGAATACAAAATCTCGCACAAACTCCTCTTTTAAATCCTCAATGAATATTTCTTTAACGCCCGCTGCTTTCGCTTTTTCTCTTGCAGGTTCTAGTTCGTCACCCTGCCCTAAGTCGGCTGTAAAAGTAACCACTTCGCATTGATAGGTTTCTTGAAGCCACTTCAAGATCACGGACGTATCTAATCCCCCTGAATAAGCTAAAACAACTTTTTTAATATCACTCATTTTTCATTTTTCCTAATAATAGGTATTCCATCAACGCCTTTTGAACATGAAGACGATTCTCCGCCTCATCCCACACAACACTCTGAGGACCATCAATCACTTCAGCAGTGACTTCTTCACCTCGGTGTGCTGGAAGACAATGCATAAATAAAGCCTCTGATGATGCCACTGACATCATTTCTTGATCGACCTGCCAATCTGCAAAGTCTTTTAAACGCTCTTCATTTTCAGATTCAAAACCCATACTTGTCCATACATCAGTTGTCACAATATCAGCGTCTTTGGCAGCGTCCATAGGGTCTTGAAACTCTTCAAAATGTTTGTCGCCATACAAGCCTGCACGCTCAACTTCAACTTCATAACCTTTCGGTGTTGAAACATGTACATTGAAATCTAAAACTTCAGCAGCTTGAAGCCATGTATTACATACATTATTAGAGTCTCCAATCCAAGCAACTGTTTTACCCTGAATAGAACCTTTGTG
>JALREU010000121.1 GCA_023256705.1 Rickettsiales bacterium | reverse complement strand
ATTTTATTTTCAACCACCAATTTATCTAAGATTTCATAAATTTTATTATTTTCGCCATCGACTTTATCATCTAGATATTTATAAAAACCAATTTGCGATTTTTTGCCAAGCAAATCTTTGTTATTATGATAAATCTCATCTAAAATTTCTGCAACCTTCATTCTTGAGCCATAGCCATCTTCAAGAGATTTTGCCACCTTAACCCCCACATCAATTCCAACCACATCAGCCAAAATAAAGGGACCCATTGGCATACCGAAATTTTCGATTTCTTGGTCGATTTGCTTAATTGAAAAACCATCTTGCAACAAATATCCCGCTTCATTTAAGTAGGTAAGCAAAATTCTATTAACTAAAAATCCCGGAACATCCTTTACTACTATTGGCGTTTTTTGCAATTCCTTAGCAAGTTTTACGATTTTTAAAACCGCCTCATCTGAGGTTTTTTCGCCCTTGATAACCTCAATTAACGGCATTTTATTGACAGGATTAAAAAAATGCATGCCAACAAATCTTTGCGGATTTTTTAAAACACTTGCCATTTGCGAAATAGAAAGCGAAGAAGTATTGCTTGCAATAATCGCATTAGCTGGAAGCTCGGATTCAATTTCTTGTAAAATATTTTTTTTAACCTGCATATTTTCAACCACCGCTTCAATCGCCAAATCGCAATTGTTAAAACCAGAATAATCAAGTGAAGCTGTAACATTTGAGATTTTTAAACTTGCAATATTTGCAGAAATTTTACGAATTTTTACAAGCTGGTTGAAAATTTTTAGAATTTGATTATAGCCAAGAGCAATGGCTTTTTGCGTAATATCTTTGAGTCGAACCGAATAATTATGATTGGCAAATAACCAAGCAATTCCACCGCCCATAACCCCAGCACCAACCACGGCAACATTATTAAAATCAAGCTTTTGATTTGTATCAATTAAGTTATTTTCAATGAAAGTTTCTTTTTTTAAAGCCTCGCTGATATAAAAAATTTCAATTAAATTTTTACAAATATCGCCAACAACAAGTTCACAAAAAGCATCTAGCTCAATCTTGAAACCTCTTGAACCATAGGTTTTACGATAGGTTTTGCGAATTACTTCAAGAGCAAAAAACTGCGCAAGATAATGTCCTTTGGTTTTTTCCCAAAGATTTTTTTTGGCAAAATAAAAAATGATATATTTATTTAACAACAATGACTCAAAGTAAAATCTTTGCCTTGATGCCAATTTTCTTTTTGCTAAAAATTTGTTATTTTGTGGATTTTTTAAAATTTCCGTTACGAATTTACTCAAACTATCTTCCATAAATTCTTCGTGAGTAGCCTCATCTAAAAGCCCGATTTTAAAGGCTTTATCCACCTCAATTGGCTTGCCCGACAAAATCATTTTTAACGCTTCTTCCAAACCAACCAAAGCTGGCAATCTTTGCGTTCCACCAAAACCCGGAATTATGCCAAGATTAACTTCGGGCAATCCTAATTTAGTTTTTGAATTATAAACCCCAACTCGATATTTACACGCCAAAGCTAGCTCCAAACCGCCACCCATACAAGCCCCTTTAATGATGGCAATTGTTGGAATTTTTACATTAGCTAATTTATTTAAAATTTCTTGACCCTTTGCAACTTTTTCTCTGGCGTCTTTTTCTTCGGTAATATCACGAATTTCAGCGATATCAGCACCAGCAATAAAAATATCTTTTTTGGCAGATGAAATTAACAAAACTCGAATGGCTTTATTGCCATCAACCAAGTTAATTGCCCTTTCCAACTCCTCGAGAACTGGTCTTGATAATTTGTTAATTTTTTCATTTGGTAAATCAAAAATAAGATTGGCTACACCTGATTTATCAATCGAAAAATTAATTGGACTAGTCATAATTATAGTTATAAATTAAGTTAAAATATTAAATTAATTATCAAAATTTATATTAGTTTTTGCAATTATTATTTTTAAAAATAATTAGATTTTTTTGGAAATTGCAATTGCCATTTTTGTGGTAAGTTTTATAAATTTTGACAATGGCTCAAATGCCACAAACCCTTGGGCATTATGCTCAAAGGCAGTATCTTTATGCTCAATTTCTTCATCGCGAAATTTAATAATTTTTGATTTTAAATCTTCTAATTCGGATTTTTGATTTTTATTTGGATTATTTTTTTCGATAAATTCTAATTCGGAAATTTGCTGTTGATAATGCTCATCTATAATTTCTTCAACGGCTGTAGTGCAGGTCATTGCCGACTTTTTATCAATTATTGCAGTCATAAAACCTAAAGCAAATCCTCCTGCCAACCAAATTGGTTGCATTATAGTTGGACGAATTTTTTGTTGTTTAATTTGATTGTTAAAATACTCAAAATGTTTGATTTCTTGCAACTTCATTTCTTCAACAATTTTCAGTGTTTCGTAATCTTTTTTTAACTTTAGAGCCAAAATTTGACCATCATAAATCACCTTAGCACCCATTTCACCAGCATGATTGACTCGAATCATTTCGTTAATTTTATTAGTATGTGGCATAGATAAAAAATTAAAATTACAAATTGAAATTATTTTAAATTTATTATTTAATGATAGCAAATAAAATAACTTTAAAATTTATGACCATAACAATTCATAGCAAAGAAGATTTTGCTAAAATGCATAAAGCTGGAAAATTAGCAGCCGAAATACTTGATTACATTACTCCATTCGTGCAAGTAGGAGTAAGCACGGACAGCCTCAATGATTTATGTCACAAAAAAATCATCGAAAATAATGCGATTCCTGCACCACTAAATTATCATCCTAGTAGTTTCAAAAATCCTTTTCCAAAATCAATTTGCACTTCAATTAATGAAGTAATTTGCCATGGAGTTCCATCAAATAGGATTCTTAAAAATGGCGATATATTAAATATAGATGTTACCGTTATAGTTGATGGCTGGCATGGCGATACAAGTAGAATGTATTTAATTGGCGACAATGTTTCAATTAAAGCAAAGAAATTAGTTCAAACAACTTTTGATTGCATGATGTTAGGAATTGAGCAAGCGAAGCCAGGTAATAAGATCAGTAATATTGGTCATGCAATTCAAAATTATGCTGAAAAAAATGGTTTTTCTGTTGTTCGCGATTATTGTGGACACGGAATCGGTAAAGTATTTCATGCCGAACCAAGTATACTTCATTATGGAAGAAAAAATGAAGGCATAATCCTTGAAGAGGGTATGTTTTTTACAATTGAGCCAATGATCAATGAATGCGGTTATTATTGTAAAAAAGACGAAACTCTTAAAAATGATCCGATTCTTTACGAATGGACAGTTATTACCGCAGATAAAAATCCATCAACTGGCAAAAGAGCATTATCAGCGCAGTTTGAACACACGATTGGTGTTACCAAAGATGGTTGCGAAATTTTTACGAAATCGCCAGCGGGACTAGATTTTCCGCCATATAAAATTATTTCCTAGGCATTTTTGATAAAATTATCGCAATTATAGCCCCAAAAATAACCGATAAGAGCGAACCAATTATTACCCCAATTTTAGCCTCATCAAAGCGCGCTAAATCTTGATTAAAGGCCAAAGAAGCAATGAATAAACTCATAGTAAAGCCAATACCCGTAAATAAACTAACACCATAAAATTCAAGCCAATTAGTGCCTCGCGGTAGTTTTATGGCAAAAAATTTATTGCTTACAAAAGCAAAAAGCATCACCCCAATTTGTTTCCCAAAAAACAAAGCAATAATAATAGAAATAATCAATGGCGAAGAGAGTTGCGAAAAGCTAAAATTACTTAAATCAACCCCGCTATTGCCAAAGGCGAAAACTGGCAAAATAAAGAAATTAACCACGGGTGAAATTTTGTGAGCAATAATTTCTAAAAAATTAATTTTATTAACTTTAAATGGGATAAATAATGCACATAAAACCCCAGCAATTGTGGCATGGACTCCAGATTTTAAAATCATTAACCACAGCAAAA
>JALREU010000120.1 GCA_023256705.1 Rickettsiales bacterium | reverse complement strand
ACTGCTTCAGAAGCATCAGCCTTACAATTTTTTGCTCCATATACTGGTTGCACTATTGGCGAGTTCTTTAGAGATAACGCAATGCATGCATTAGTTGCTTATGATGACTTAAGTAAACACGCAGTTGCTTATCGAGAAATGTCATTACTTCTTCGTAGACCACCAGGAAGAGAAGCTTATCCGGGCGACGTTTTTTACATCCACTCAAGATTACTTGAAAGGGCAGCTAAAATGTCAAAAGAAAAAGGTGGCGGTTCACTAACTGCACTTCCGATAATTGAAACTCAAGCAGGAGATGTTTCGGCTTATATTCCAACAAATGTTATTTCAATTACCGACGGTCAGATTTTCTTAGAAACTGACTTGTTTTATAAAGGTATTAAACCCGCTGTGAATGTAGGTTTGTCTGTATCTAGGGTAGGTTCTGCCGCTCAAACTAAAGCTATGAAACAAGTTGCAGGAACAATCAAATTAGATCTTGCTCAATTCAGAGAGTTAGAGGCATTTGCACAATTTGGTTCCGATCTTGATTTAGCTACGCAAAAACTTCTTGATAAAGGTAGAAAATTGACAGAGTTATTAAAACAAAATCAATACTCACCTCTTGGCTTTGAAGAGCAGGTAGTTTCTATTTATGCTGGTGTTAAAGGTTATCTTGATAAGGTTCCAGTTAAAGAAGTTACTAAATTTGAGTTTGATTTTTTGAATAAGGTTAAAAATACACAAATTGAAATCTTAGAAAATATTAAACAAGAACAAAAAATTAGCGAGGAAACCGAAGCGAAATTAAAAAACTTATTAGAAAATTTTGTAGCAAGTTTTTTAAATCATTCACCTTCGCCACATTTTGACCATGCTGGTTTAAATGACAGATTAAAACATGAAAAAAATTAGTTTTTTGCCAATGAAAATTGGCAAAAACTAATTTAAAGAATAGCAATAATATGGCAAATTTAAAAACATTAAAAACTAGAATTAAATCTGTAAAATCTACACAAAAAATGACTAAAGCCATGAAAATGGTGGCAGCATCTCGCCTAAAAAAAGCGAAAGCTCAAGTCGAACATTCTAGACCATATGCACATAAAATCCGCGAAATTACATCACAACTTGCATCTAACATAAGTGTTAGAGGTGGTCTAAATGATAAATTTCCATTACTCACTGGAAGAGGTAGCAACGAAAGACATTTATTAGTCATAGTATCTTCTGACCGAGGGCTATGTGGCGGACTTAATAGCGCCACCGTAAAATTTACTAAAAATAAAATTAATGAACTTATCTCCCAAGGCAGGGAAGTCAAAATAATTTGCGTGGGCAAAAAAGCTTATGAGCAACTAAAAGCCATTCATCATCAAAAAATTATTAAAAACCTTTCAGGTGTTTTTAAAGGCACAATTAATGTTGAATCCGCCAAAAAAATCGCTGATATTATTTTTGAATTATTTAACGATAACCAGTTCGATGTCTGCGATGTGATTTATAGTAAATTTAAATCAGCAATTGCCCAAGAACAAGTCTGTGAACAAGTTATTCCAGCACCAATAAATTATACTAATAATTTATCAGTCCTTGAATCTCCAATTAATTACGAACCAAGTGAGGAAATTGTTCTGGAAAGCCTATTGCCAGAAAATATTATTATTCAAATTTATAATCAACTTCTAGAAAATATTGCCTCGGAACAAGGTGCTAGAATGTCAGCAATGGAATCCGCATCAAATAATGCTGGAAAAATGATTAAAAATCTTACATTAGTTTACAATAGAACTCGTCAAGCTAATATTACCAAGGAACTAATCGATATTATATCTGGCGCTAACACAGTATAAAATGTCGTTATCAAATCATAATTTTTCCTTAAAATTCACCACTTTAAATAAAATTTCTTTCAATGAAGACAATTATTGGATTAACATTAACAAACCAAAGAATTTTTCCTCCGCAAAAGTCGTTGCCATAGTCAAGAGAATTACCAAAGCCAAAAAAGTTGGTCACGCAGGAACTCTTGATCCGTTTGCAACAGGAGTGCTGGCAGTAGCGGTAAATAAATCCACAAAACAAGCGGAATTATTAATGAAAGAAAGAAAAGGCTATAAGGCAACAATTTGTTTTGGTGAATTTAAGGATAGCGATGATATAACAGGAAAAACCGAGTCAATTTCAAATAATCGAATATCGAAAGAAGAATTTAGCAACGTTCTGGCAAATTTCATCGGCAAAATTGAACAAACTCCATCAAAATTTTCTGCAATAAAAATAGCAGGCGAAAGAGCTTATAAATTAGCAAGATTAAATCAAGAGGTAGAAATGCCCAAGAGAATTGTTAGTATTTATAAAATAAAATTAACAAAATACGAAATTGATGAATGCGAAATTGAAATAGAATGTTCAAAAGGAACATATGTAAGAAGCCTCGTTCGAGCAATATGCCAAGATGCTAAAATTGCTGGATATACTAAAGATTTAGAAAGAACTAAAATTGGAAAGTTAAAAATAGAATCAACAATTTCTCTTGACGAATTAAAAAATATAGTTAATTTTAATGGGTCTGTAAAAGAAGGATCGTTTCTTGCATTAAATGTTGAAGATAATTGCAAAAGAGATGATTTGGATGGTTTCAATTCTGTTGAATCATAGTGCTAACATAATTAAAATAATAAAATGTTGTTTAATAAAAATAAAAAAGAAATAATTGCAAAATTTGCAACTAAAGAAAAAGATACTGGATCAGTTGAGGTTCAATGTGCTGTTCTATCTCAAAAAATTGATAATTTAACTGAGCATTTAAAATCTCATACCAAAGATCACTCTTCTAGAAGAGGTCTACTAATTTTAGTAAGCAAAAGAAGAAGACTTCTTGATTACCTCAAAAATATTTCAAATCAAAGATACGAAGACCTAATTAAAAAACTCGAAATCAGAAAATAAAATATTTTTAAATCAAAAATATCACGATATTTTTGATAACTCCTAGAGCTGGTTTTAACTAATATTTAAGCCAGCTTACCAAATATAAGTTACCGCTGTAGCTTATAGATAATTGATAGGTGACTAAGTAGATTATTCACATCCCACTAACTTAAAAGATGAACATATATGTTTAAAATTACAAAAAAAGAAATCAACTGGAACAACAAAATTCTTTCGATAGAAACTGGTAAAATTGCCAGACAAGCTAATGGATCGGTTTTAGTAAAATATGGCAACACTACAATTTTATGCGCTGTTACCATCGCGTCAAAACCAGCAGAAGGGGCAGATTTTTTCCCACTTACTGTTAATTACCTCGAAAAATCTTATGCCGCTGGAAAAATTCCGGGTGGTTTTTTTAAAAGAGAAACCAAACCTTCAGACAGTGCAACTCTTGTGGCTAGACTTATTGATCGTCCAATCCGACCAATGTTTCCAAGCAATTTCTACAATGAAGTCAATGTAGTTTGCACCACCTTATCTTATGATCCACAATGCAATCCTGATATTGTGGCCTTAATTGCTTCATCATGTGCATTAGCAATTTCAGAAGCTCCATTTGAAATGACCGTTGCCGGCTCTAGAGTTGGACTTATAAATAACGAATTTGTTTTAAACCCTAGCAATGAAGAATTAAAAAATAGCACACTTGACCTAGTTGTAGCAGGAACAAAAACATCGGTATTAATGGTGGAATCTGAGGCTAAAGAATTGTCGGAAGAAAAAATGCTTGAAGCTGTAAATTTTGGACATAAAGCATTTCAACCAATTATTGATTTAATTGAAGAGTTCAAAAATGAGTGCGGTAAACCAAAAATGACCGTTCCAGCCGATGACACTAAAGAATTAAAAAAAGCAATAAACGACTTCATTGGCGACAGATTAATCAAGGCATATAAAAAACTTGAAAAACAAGCCCGTTCAAATGATTTAGACCAAATCATTAACGACATTAAGGAAAAATTTGTTAATGAAGAAAACGGAATCGATGCCAATAAAATTAAATCGATTTTTAAAGTTCTTTCTCAAGAAATTGTTCGTACCGATATTATCAATAACAACATTAGAATTGATGGCAGAGCTACCAATCAAATTAGACCAATAGAAATTGAAGTTGGTCTTTTACCGCAAGTTCATGGTTCAGCATTATTTACTAGGGGTGAAACTCAAGCATTAGTTGTTTCCACACTTGGCGCAG
>JALREU010000011.1 GCA_023256705.1 Rickettsiales bacterium | reverse complement strand
AAAAGCTTTAAAAAATGTATGTTTAGAACTTGCAAAGCAGATTGTTGTGGATGGAGAAGGGGCAAAAAAATTTATTACTGTAAAAGTAATTAATTCCAAAACAATTGATAGAGCTAAAAAAATTGCGTTTTCTATTGCCAATTCTCCTTTAGTAAAAACAGCAGTTGCCGGAGAAGATCCAAATTGGGGAAGAATTGTAATGGCCGTTGGCAAATCATGCAAAGATACTTCACCAGAAAAACTATTAGTCAAAATCGGTCAACATCCATTAACGCAAAATGGCGCTAGACACCCAGATTATGTAGAAAAAACTGTTCATCAATATTTACAAAATTCCGAAGTTGTAATTTCAGTAAATCTTGGTATTGGCAATGAAAATTCCGTAATTTGGACTTGCGACTTAAACGAGGAATATATCAAAATAAACAAAGATTATCGTAGCTAAATGACAGTCTCCAACTCTTCTAAATCAAGGTTTAATGGCTCAAGACAAAAATTATCATCGGCACTTAATAATTTGGAAAAAATTATTGAAAAAAAATTAAAATCCAACAAAAACGAAATTAATTTTAATAATTTGTTAGAAAATTTTGAGGAAGCTGAATTAAAAATTTTTTCTCAAAATAATCAGATTCAGAATTTATCAAATGAAATTAATAATTTGCAAAAAAGCCTTGCCGATGTCGCTAAGGATAATGAATTATTGCGCAGTAAAAATATTGGCAATATTGAAAATAAAATGCGAATTAATAAACAGTTAAATGAGCTTGTCGCTTCGCTTGACAGAAAATTAAAATTAATTGAGGAAATAATTACAAAATCATGATTGTTGAAGTCCGCATTGCCAATAAAAAATATCAATTAAATTGCCAAGAGCAAGAACATGAAAAAATCTTGGAATATGCTGATTTACTCGATCAAAGAATAGTCGAACTCAAAGAAGATTTAACTGATGTTGGCAATGAAAATTTGTTGGTGATAGCCGGAATAATGCTTGAAAAAGAGCTTCAAGAAAAAAAATATTTACTGCAAGACGAGCAAAAACAACAATTATTTAATGAAGATGATTTATACGATGCCCTTAGCGAGCAAATGGATAATATTACTAGCTTTATCGAAAAAATTAGCAAAAAAATTGAAAATTTATGAACGAAATTAGTCAGCAAAAAAAACTAATTCGCCAACATTTTTTACAAGTAAGAAAAGATTCTAAAGATAATAAAATCAATTATTCGCATCATTTACTTAAAAATTTTTTAGAACTATTAAATATCAAAAAAATTGATGTAAAAAATAATATTTTTGGTTCATATTTAGCAATAAATAATGAAGCAAATTGCGAATTTATTGACGATTATATCAGAGATAATCAAGGAATTATTTGTTATCCAAAAATAAATAATCAAGTACAAAACCTTGATTTTATTGATTGCTCTTCACATAAAGAATTAATTCATAATCCAATTTATCAAAAAATTTTAGAACCAAAATCAGGTAAAATATTAGTGCCAAATTTTTTATTAGTGCCGTTGGTTTGCTTCGATAAAAATTTAAATAGAATTGGAATGGGAGCGGGCTTTTACGACCGCACAATTTTAAATTTAAAATCAAAAAATCCCAAATTGAAATTAATTGGCGTCGCCTATGACTATCAGTTATATAATCAAGACTTGCCAACAGAAAATACCGATCAAAGCCTTGATTTTGTTGTTACCAATGCTGGTTTGTTTTTACAAAGCAAGTAAAAAAGCTAATCCAATACCAGAAAAATATTAAATTTTTTTAAATTAATGCTTGATAAAAAAAATAATTAATTATACTTTATATAGAAATTGTTTAATAATTTGGCAAAAACCAAATGATTAAGCGGTTAAATCAATATTAATTTTTAAAAAATTATTTTATGCACAAAACAGACTTAATTAAAGAAATTGCTAATCACACTGGTCTTTCACAAAAAGATGCTGGTGGCGCTCTTGAAGCCTTCTTAAAAACCGTAGGAAAAGCTTTAAAAAAAGGTGACAATGTTACTTTAATTGGCTTTGGAACTTTCAAAGTAGTTAAAACTTCAGCTAGAAAAGGTCGTAACCCTCAAACTGGAAAAGAAATTACTATTAAAGCTTCTAAAAGAGTTAAATTCTCTGCCGGAAAAGCTCTTAAAGATTCTGTAAAATAGTCTCTTTATTTAAAACCCTTACAAAATTTGTAAGGGTTTTTTTATGTTTTCAAATAAAAATAAATTTGTTATTTACTTTTATTTGAAAATATATTTAAATATTTGCATAAATTTTAAATTGATGTTTTAAAAAAATATTTATTTAAAATTCCCTTAATTTAATTTAACTAAATTAAGTTTTTTTGTGGGTGATTAGCTCAGTTGGTAGAGCATCTCCCTTACAAGGAGAGGGTCGGCAGTTCGAGCCTGTCATCACCCACCATTTTTTATAAAAATTTACGAAGTTTTAAAAATTCTTAAATAAAATTTTAAATTTTATTTTATATTAGTTGTTAAATAATATTTTTAACCTAATTTTTATAAACCTAATAATAAAAATTTTGTTTTTTTAATTCATAATTTTTCTTCCCTTTGGGGGTGTAGCTCAGTTGGTTAGAGCGCTTGCCTGTCACGCAAGAGGCCGCGGGTTCAAGTCCCGTCACTCCCGCCATTTCAAATTAAATCGAGTAAAGACTTGATGTAGTATAAATTGCATTTTGTTATGTTGAATTATTTTTGTTATAGCAGTTTTAAGAATAATTTGATTTCGTTTTTTTGCAATTATGTTTCTTTGCTTATTTTTATTTGTGGTTTTAATTTAATAAGTTAGGCAGTTTTTAATTTCAATTTGCTACTATTATTAAATTTTTCAATGAAATTTTATTCAAATTTTGAAATTAAATTTCATCAATTTTAGTTTAAATATATCAAAATATATTAACTAAAATAATATGTTATATTCAGCTACATCACCACTGTTATCAGTCGCCATAAAGGCAATAACACCTTCATTGTCAGCTTTAGCATTTCTATCCTTTCCTAATGTTGTTGATGCAAGATTTAGGGGTGATTTAACAGAAAATTAATAATTGTTTTTAATGAATATAAATTTTGAGATTTGCCAATGAATTAAGTTTAGAAATAAAGCCAAATAATCATAGTAAGATATATTTTTTAAAAAATTTTAAACCAGACTCACAAAAAATCTTTTTAAAAAATTAATAACTTATTTCATTATACAAGTTTTTCTATAGATTTATTATCAATTTGTTGTGCAATTGTTTTTGATATATGCACTCCAGCTACAATACCTAAAACACCTACAGCACCAACAGTTACCACTGTAATTCCAACGGGAGGAATAACCATTGCTAGTGAAGTGGTTGTTATTAATAAATTTGCCCCTAAAAATCCAGCACCCGCCCCTAAAGCTCCTCCGATTAAACCCCCAACTATAGTTGCTTTAGGCGGATCTGAAGTTGGAGCTGAAGTTGGAGCTGAAGAATACTCTTCGGCAAATTTTAAATCTTGATCAATCTCAACTAATTTCATATTTTTATTTATCAAAGGGTTTAAAATATTTGGATTAAACATATTTGAAGAGATTGCAGCATCAACGCTATTATAACCCCCTTCATTTCCAAATAGGGCATGTGGATCCCCACAATTGGTGACGGCGGTAATGTAACCTTCTTTTTTAGATAATGCATCTTTTTTAGAAAAATCAAATTTTAAACCCAAAGTTATAAGTTTATTTTCAATTTTTTTAAGCTCATCTTTGATTTCTTTATCTTTACTTGAAGCGTACGGAGAATCATCTGGTTCGCTAAAGGGTAATTCAATAGATTTGATTTTTCCTAAAAATTTCAACCTATTCGATTCATCAATTTCAACAATTGATTGTAATGCTGAATTTATTCCCTTTAACCTTGCCAATTCTAAATCGCCCTTAATAGGTTCAACCCCACTACAAAAAAAACCAAGCCCTGCTTTTAAAAATCTAAAATTTATTTTTTCATCTTCTCCAAAACTTTCTCCTTGATTTTTTGCCGTGTTCAATGCTTCTAAAAATTCGTATTTTATGGCTTCTGCAACTTTATCTAAATCCATTTTTCCATTAACACCATTCCAACTTATATTTACATAGCTTGAAGATAAAGCACCTCTATCTTTACCATACATTGCTTTGTAGGTTTCTTCTTGCCAAGTTCTATAATTTGGTACTTGCACTTGAGAGTGGTCATCAGGATAAAAAAACAAACCACCAGAATTTCTTAAATCTTCTTGCCACTGAAAGCCAGATTGATCTATTATAATAAAATCTTGAGGAGGGGTATAATTTCTAGGATCAGAACTATCACCATATCCTCCCCAACTTTTAACTTTACCAATTGCGCCAATATTTGTTGCTTTAACCAAACATCTTAATTTTGCAATTTGATCTAATGTTAATAAACCGCAATACAAACCTTCTTTCATCTTTCCAGTAGTATTATAATTCTCATTTCTTGCCAAAATGTGCAAATGTCTAATTGTTAAATCCTTATGATTAGTAGGAAATGATTCTATTTCACCTGAATATGGATTATAATATTTTGCTCCTAGAACTTTAGTATCTGTGAGCATTTCTTGAAATTCTGTTAAAGTAGCTCTTTTATAATAAATTTCTACTTTTTCACATTCTTCTAGCCTAGGAACTGATGGTTCTTTTTTATCATATTTGCACGATTGAACCTGTTGAATTTGAAGATTAACTTCTTGAAAATCTTTTTGTATTAATGCAGTCATTTCTGATTTGGCATTGATAAAAGCTTCTTCGCTTAAGAATGCAGGTAAACCCAATTCTTCCATTTTTTTTTGATATTTAACTAAAAATACACCATATTTCCCTTCTTTACCAACAATCTTAATCATCTCTTTTCTTGCTTCGTCATTAAAAATTTGATTCAATTTATGATCTTCAAGATTAGAATCAATTATAGATTGTTCTTTAAACTCATTTTTAAAGTTATCATAATCTCTTGTTGGGTCTTCAACATTTGCACCCCACGAATAAAGTAAAAGTTTTTTTCTTTGCTCAAATGTTAAATTTTCAAATATTGACGAGAATTGTTTTTCTCGAAGAAATTCTCTGGCTTTTTGCCCTAAATCAGGAGTTTTTTTAACTGATGCTGCTAGGGCCCCAGATACTTTAGTTTCTTCATATTTCCTTTCAGTTAAAAGTTTTAATGTTTGAAAAAAACTTTTAGTTTTTATATGATCAACACCTTTTTGTAAAATTTCCATACCTTGTGCATTTTCACAAAATCTAATAATATGATCTTGGCTGTCAGAATCATAAAAATATAATTTTAAACGAGGATTATTTCTAAGAATTTCAAAAACTCCATCAACCTCTTCCCGCTTTAAACCATCAATATCACCATTGGTTAAATTTATAAAAACCCCATCAATTGGATTTTCTCCCCCCTTTTTTCTATAACACAAAGCCTCATTATATCGCATTTTTCCTTTTCCACCATATCTTTCAGAACCTTCAAACATCAACTTTTCTTTTTTAGTTCCATGAAATTTTAACCATACATTTTTTGCAAAAATTTCAATTGAAGCTACTAATTCTGCGCTTTTTATTTCAGCATCCCACTTGGCATGATTAGTTGCAAAAAATGGTATAATACCTTCACCACCACCTCTTAAAAATCTAAGTTGACCCGATTTATTTTTATTTACATATTTAGATGTTATTTTAGGATAATCTTTTGATAAATCAGTTTTGATTTGCTCTTGCTTAAAAATACCACCAGAATTACGGGCAATAAAATCAGCATGAGGAACATCTACTCTAGTTGGATCCAAAACAACACCAACTCTGCTTTTAACACTATTTTCAGAAAATAATTTAGTTGGAACCTGATTACCAGCACTACCCGACCAAATAAGAGTTGCACAACAAGCTTTATTTGTAAATGAATAACCCTTAGCAGGACCCTCAAACTCATTAAAAGATTTAAGCTTATACTCAATCCCTTCAAGAGATGATACTGAGAATAGGGTATAAGCTGAAGAATTATCTGTGGGTGGTAATTTTTTGTAGGGATTATCGCGCATTAAAACTTATTTTCAAATTTCATAAAATAAATAAAATTAATTTTTATTATTGAATTATAAAATTATTTTTTCAATAAATTTTACTTAAATAATTTTTCATATTCACCATAGCCCAGTTTTTGTAAATCCTTGCGAGCAACAAAGCGAAGAGATGCCGAATTAATGCAATATCGCATTCCACCTTGATTCTTTGGACCGTCATCAAAAACATGTCCTAAATGAGAATCACCATATTTGGAACGCACTTCAACTCGAGTCATAAAATGCGATTTATCAGTAATTTCCTTAATTTCCACTCCAGCAATTGGCTTGGTAAAACTTGGCCAACCTGAACCAGAATCAAATTTATCAAGCGAAGAAAATAATGGCTCGCCAGATGATGCATCAACATAGATGCCCTCCTCCTTGTGATCCCAATATTTATTGTTAAAAGCTGGTTCAGTGCCATTTTTTTCAATGACATATTTTTGAAAATCATCAAGCTCAAATTTATTTTTTTGATATTTTACCGAATTGTCGTTGGCCATAGATTTAAAAAATAAATTAAAGAAAATTATAATGGTGAAAAATGCGATTTTTTTATTCATTTATTTGAAGATTAATTTTTTCAATAAGAATTTTGACTTGAGATTTTAAGGCTTCAACATCATTGTTATTATAAATTACAAAATCGCAATTTTGAAGTCTCTGTTCGTCGGAAAGTTGTAAATTATTGAAAAATTCAAATTTTTGAATTTTGGCCTCAATTTCATCTTGTGTTGCAAATCTTGACAAATAACGCTTTTGACGAATATCTTTATTGGCAATAATTGCAATAATTTTATCGGTTTTATAATTATTTTTTTCAAGGAGTAATGGGATATTTAACAAAATTAATGGTGATTTTTTTTGTAGATTATTTTTAACAAATTCTTCATATTTAATTTTTATTTCTGGATGGATTATCTGCTCTAGAAGCTCGATTTTAGATGGGTTGTTTCGAATAATTTCTGATAATAATTTTCTATCAATAAAATTTTTTCCTTGAAAAATCGCAAAATTTTCTTGGATTTTGTTGATTACTTTTTGATTATTCTCATAAAATTGATGAACTAAAAAATCAGCATCAAAAACAGGAATGCCGTGGCTTTCAAAAATTTTAGCAACCTCATTTTTTCCAGAGGCAACACTGCCACTTAAACCAATAATTTTCATATCTTTTGGTGATAAAATAATAAATTAATTTTCCAAAATTTTTGGAAGTTTTACATTTTGACTTAGTAAAATTTTTGCCAAATCTTGTTTTAAAATTTGTAAATTTTCTAGAGAGTCAGCTTCACAGCGAGCCACCAAAGCACTTTGTGTATTTGAGGCACGAATTAGCCACCAACCATTATCTTTATTGACTCTAACCCCATCAATTGCCGAAAAATTTGCTTGAATTTTGGTAAGTTCTTGAGAAATATTTTTGACAATTACAAATTTTTTATCTTCGGTAGTATCGATTCTAATTTCCGGGGTGGCAAAAACCTTTGGAAGTTTTTGACGAATTTCACTTAAAGTTAAATTGGAATTGGCGAGAATATTAAGCAACCGAATCGCACAATATAAAGCATCATCAAAGCCATAATATTTGTCAGCAAAAAAGATATGTCCCGACATTTCGCCCGCCAATTTGGCGTTGGTTTCCTTCATTTTAGCCTTAATTAGTGAATGCCCAGTCTTCCACATAATCGGCTCGCCTCCAGCTTTGGCAATTTCTTGAAACAAGACAGAGCTGGCTTTGACATCGGCAATAATTGGAGCCTTAGGAAAATCTTTTAAAACATCTCTGGCTAGTAAAATTAGGAGTTGGTCGCCCCAAATAATTTCACCCTCACCGTCAACAATTCCGATTCGGTCGCCATCACCGTCAAAAGCAATACCTAAATCGCATTTTTTTTGACGCACCATTTTGATTAAATCTTGCAAATTTTTTTCTTCAGTTGGGTCGGGATGGTGATTTGGAAAATCGCCGTCAATTTCATTGAAAAGCAAATGATGTTCTCCATAAATTCTTTTAGAAAGCGAGGTCATTATCTCTCCTGCCGAGCCATTCCCAGCATCCCAGACGATTTTTAAATTGCGTAAATTTTCGTTAAGTTCAATTTCATTGAGAAGTGGTGACTCAGACTGAGATAAATCGCAATCCAAAAGCAATCTTTCTAAATATTTATTTTTGATGTCGACAATTTTAATTGAACCATCGCTATTTTTAAATTCATTTTTGGCAAGAATTTTGGCAAGCTCTAAAATATTTTCGCCGTGAAAATTTTCACCCTTAATCATCATTTTGAAACCATTGTGATTTTTTGGATTATGCGAGCCAGTAATCATGATACCAGCATCAAAATTCAATTCATAAACCCCAAAATATAACATTGGAGTCGGGCCAACTCCAATATCGACAATTTCCATTCCACTTTCTTGCAATCCTTGAATGAGTCGTTGCTTTAAAATTGGTGAACTCACTCTACCATCGCAAGCTACTACAATTTTATTTTTAGATTTTTGTTGCAAAACATTGGCAAAACATTTGCCAATAAAATACGCATCGCGGTCAAATAGAGTTTCGTTATAGATTCCGCGGATATCATAAGCGCGTAAAATTGATGGATGAAAAGAATATGTATTCATAATTTTTAGGTAATTTTTCCTTCGGTTGGAGATGATGGGCTAGCAAAATTTTTCTTTGGCATTCGACCCGATAAAAAAGCTAACCTGCCCGCTTCCACCGCTAATTTCATGGCTCTTGCCATTTTAATTGGGTTTTGAGCTTTGGCAATTGCCGTGTTCAAGAGCACGCCATCGCATCCGATTTCCATAGCTATCGAAGCATCAGATGCAGTTCCAACTCCAGCATCAACAATAACTGGAACTTTTACTGCATCTTTAATAAATGCAATATTATATTTGTTTTGGATACCAAGTCCAGAGCCAATTGGCGCTCCTAGTGGCATTATGGCGCAACAGCCAATATCTTCAAGTTCCTTGGCAACAATTGGGTCATCGGAAGTATAAACCATAATATCAAAGCCATCTTTTTTTAACATTTCTGCCGCCTTAATAGTTTGAATGACATTTGGATAAAGCGTCTTTTCATCGGATAAAACTTCAAGCTTAACCAAATTCCAACCCCCAGCACTTCTTGCAAGTCTCAAGGTTCGCACCGCATCTTCAGCATTGAAGCATCCAGCGGTATTTGGCAAGTAAGTATATTTGAGTGGGCTAAGATAATCTTGCAACATTTGCTCCCCTTTTTTTTCAATATTTACTCGGCGTAAAGCAACGGTTACAATCTCGGCTCCCGAGGCTTCGATTGCGAGTGCGGTTTCAAAAAAATCCTTATATTTGCCAGTACCAACTAACAATCTTGAGTGAAATTTTTTACCAGCAATTTCTAATAAATCTTGTTCTAAATTCATATTTAAGCTAATCCAAATTGTGAAGGAAAAATCTTGGTAAGAAAATAAACCAAGGGTGCTACAAAAATCATGCCATCAAGGCGATCAAGGACACCACCATGTCCCGGAATTATATTGCCAGAATCTTTAACTCCAAAAATTCTTTTGAATTTTGACTCGGTTAAATCGCTAATTTGCTCAACTAAAGAAATCAATATACTAATTGCTACAAAAAAAGTCCAAGAACCCGGAAAAGCAAAGGTTGATATTAAGCCAATAGCAATGCTTGCAAGAACTCCGCCGATTAAACCCGACCAAGTTTTATTTGGAGAAATTGTTGGGGCAATTTTAGGACCACCAAGGGAACGACCGGCAAAAAAAGCAAAAATATCTGTTGCCCAAATAATTGAAAACATCCAAAAAATAATTTGATCGTCTAAAATTCGTAAAGAAATTGCACAATAAATTGGAATGGTAATATAAAAAAATCCGATGGTGCGCCACTTGTTTGGATTAGGCATATTTCTTGACATTTCTGACCATTCAAACGCCATTAAAACTGCAATTAAAATGGCAAGAAAAATAAATAATTTTTGAGAAGCAAAAATTGCAATCAAAGCAACTGGAATCATAACTAAAGAGCTAATAATTCTTTTGCGAGTATTTTCAGATGGGTCTAAATAATGGACTTGAGCAACGATTTTATTAAAAATTTTTAGAAAAAAATTATAAATAACTATAGGATATTTTAAAAACTTATTTAAATTATCTTTTTCCATATCTCCTCTCCCTTTGGTTAAAATTATTGATTGCCTTTAACAAATCTTGCTTGCTAAATTCTGGCCACATTTTATTACAAAAATATAGCTCGGTATAGGCAATTTGCCATAATAAAAAGTTACTTACTCGAAAATCTCCACCAGTTCTAACAAGCAAATCTGGATCTGGAATTTCTGGTCTGTATAAAAAATTTTTGAATAAATCTTCATTAACATCTTCAATATTAATTGATTTATTTTCGATAGCAATTGCAATTTTTTTAGTGGCATCAACCAGCTCCTGCCTTGCTCCGTAAGAAAAGGCTACATTCAAAATCAGATTTTTATTATTTTTGGAAAATTCCTGAACTTCTAAAATTTTTGTGCGTAATTTTTCGCTAACCTTATCTAAATTTCCAGAAATTATTATTTTTATGCCGTTTTTGGTAAGTCTTTGCGAGTCTTTATTCAAATACTCATATAAAAGATCCATTAAATAATTAACTTCATCTTGTGGACGGTTCCAATTTTCTGATGAAAAGGCATATAAGGTTAAATATTTAACACCAATTTTGATGCAATGCTCGGCAATTTTTTCGACATTTTCTGTGCCTTTTTTATGACCAAATTTGGTTGGTAATGCTAATTTTTTTGCATATCTAGAATTGCCATCCATAATGATGGCAATGTGTTTTGGAATAATTAAATTATCTGATTTTGATGATGTTTTACGAAGAATTTTTTTAAGCACTTGCTATATTTTCATTAAATCCTTTTCTTTTAAATCAACCATTTGATCAACTTTAGCGGTGAATTCATCGGTAATTTTTTGAATAATGTCAGTGAAGCCGTGAATTTGGTCTTTAGAAACCCCATATTCTTTTTCGTTTTTCTTAAAGTCGTCAAGCGTGTCGCGACGAATATTACGAAGGGCAATTTTTTTATCTTCGCCATATTTTTTAGCTAATTTTGCTAAATCTTTTCTGCGCTCCTCGCTTAATTTTGGAATGATAATTCTAATAACCATACCATCGACCAAAGGATTAAAACCAAGGTTAGAATTGATAATGGCTTTTTCAATTAATTTAACCGATTCACGATCCCAAACCTGAATGGCTAAAGTTGTAGCTTCTGGAACGGAAATGCTGGCTAATTGTGAAATTGGCATGAATTGACCATAAACTTCCACACGAATAGTGTCGAGTAAATTCGGGCTAGCTCTGCCAGTTGAAATTGAATCTAAATCTTTTTTTAATGAGGATAAGGTATCATCCATTTTCTTTTTAGTTTTGTCGGAAAGTTGATTTATCATAAGTTGTAAATTAGTTAATTAAGGTGAATTTGCCATTGCCTAGCAATACTTGTTGCAAAGCATTTTCTTCTTTGATGGAGAAAACAATAATCGGCAGTTTGTTGTCTTTGGCTAAGGTAATGGCGGTTTGATCCATCACTCTTAAATCTTGCTTGATTAAATCGATATAACGCAAATTTTCATAGCGAGTTGCAGAAGGATCAAGCTTTGGGTCGGCGGAATAGACTCCGTCAACTTGAGTGCCTTTTAAAATTACATCGCAATTCATTTCGACGGCGCGAAGGACTGCAGCTGTGTCGGTAGTAAAAAAGGGATTGCCAGTGCCAGCGGAAAATATAACAATTCTCTTTTTTTCAAGATGTCTAGAAGCCCTACGCTTAATGTAAGGTTCGCAAATATTATTTATTGGAATTGCCGAGAGCATTCTGGTTTCAATACCCCTTTTTTCTAGCGCACTTTGCAAGGCTAGACCATTAATACAAGTTGCAAGCATACCCATATAATCGGCAGTGACTCGCTCCATTCCTTCCGAAGCTTTAGAGACGCCACGAAAAATATTGCCTCCACCCACTACCACACTGATTTCGCAACCAAGTTCATGGCTAGAAATAATTTGTTGGCAAATTTTGTTGATTGCTTTTACATCGTGACCAAATTGCTGATCACCCATCATTGCTTCACCAGAAACCTTAAAAAGAATTCTCTTATATTTTAAATTTTTGTTCATATAAATAATTTTTAAAAATTTTTGGTGAATTTATCATTTGATATTTTAGCATTAAATTTATTAATTTTACAATATTTTTTTAATTTTTAATCTTTGCAAAATTTGCTATGTCAAAAAAAATAAAAACCGCTAAAAAAACTGAATTTGTGTTAATTAATGATAAAATTATAGCAAAAGACTTGGCAAAAATTTCAATTGAAGAGCGAGGATTTTTGTATGGCGATGGCTTATTTGAAACCATAAAATTTAGTGATTTAAAACTTCATCACTTTTCAACTCACCTCAAACGCTTAAAATTAGGATTAAAAACATTAAAAATTGATTTTGATTGTTTCGAACTAGAAAATAAATGTCTTGAATTAATTAAAAAAAATCTAATCACCAACGGAATTATTCGCATTAGCATCTCTCGAGGAGTTGGGTCAAGCGGATATTTACCAATTAGTAATTCGCCAACCCTAATAATTCAAACCAAAGCATTGCCCGAAATTCCAAAAAAAATAGCTTTAATTATTAGTGAATATCAACCAGCAAATTTTAAATTTAAATCAAGCAATTCTATAAATTATATATTAGCAAAAATTTTTGCGCAGGAAAATAATTATTATGATGCAATTTTATTAAAAGAAAAAAAATACATTGCCGAAACCTCATCGGCAAATATTTTTTGGATTAAAAATAATATTTTTTACACACCAAGTGAAGATTGCGGAATGGTCCTTGGGGTAATTAGAGAAAAAATTTTGAAACAAAAACAATTTAAGGTTAAATGTGGTCGATACCTTATAAATAGCCTAGCTAAGGCAGATGAAGCATTTATTTGTAATTCAGTAATAGGGGTTCAAGCAGTTGACAAAATCGCATTTAGAAACAAAAAAAACATTTATGAGGTAAATTACAAAAATTCACTTGTAAATAACATCCTAAAACCATTAAAAATATAGCAGTTTTAAACAATAAATTTTTTAATGAATAATAAAATTCGCAACGGATTCACATTATTAGAACTTTCAATCGTGATTTTAGTGATTGCAGGAATGGTTGTTGCCATCACTACTAGTAAGGAAGTATTGAAAAAATCTAGACTCGCCAATGCTAGAAGCCTTACGCAACAATCAGTTGTAAATAACCTTTCTGATGATTTAATTGCTTGGTTTGAAACATCACTTGAATCGAGTTTTTTATCAAATGAGCAAAAAAGTGATGGAGTTAAAATTACTAAATGGTTTGATAATAATAAAAATTTAGCCCTCAAAAAAACCGCCACCTCCCCAGCCACAGTTGCAAATCAACCTACTTATATTTCCCGAGCATTTTACGACTCAATTCCTGGTGTTAGATTTGATGGTGCTAGCTATATGGATTTTGATGGATCTAAATTAGCAAATTCATCTTACACAATTTTTGTAGTTGAACAAAGAAAATCAGATAAAACTAATAACTTTTTTTTAGCAGGAACCTCTGAATCTACTAATACCAATTTAATTCTAGGCTATAAAAATAATAACATCATGACTCAAGCACATTATGGCAATGATTTAGATATTGCTGTAAATAATTACTCCACCTCCCTACCAGCAATTCACACATTTCTATTTAATAACTTTATCGGGAAAAAATATAGTATTTCTGGACCAACTAATACAAATCTATCAAATAATAGCTCAGCAAATTTAGCCCCTTTAAACTCATATTCAAATTCTAGATTTGGATATTACAGCGCTACTAACTCATATTATATCGGAGACTTGGCCGAAATTATTATTTTTAAAAGATCTTTAAAAACTGAAGAAGTAAATGCTATCAAGAATTATCTTGGTAGTAAATATGGCATTCCAGTTTCTTAAATTTTTTAAAATTATTAACCTTAACAACAATTAAAATATTATGAAAAAAAACAAAGCATTTTCACTAGTAGAATTATCAGTAGTGATATTAATTATAGGGATTCTAGTTGCTGGAATTTCGCAAAGCGGTAGATTAATAAGACAAATCAAAATTTCAACTGCCAGATCAGTTACTTCATCTTCTGATGTCGGTTCAATTCGTGATGTAACTGCATGGTTTGAAACTTCAACAGACGGCGTTTTCACTAACATCAATGATGTTACCGATGTTGAAGACGATAATGAAATCAAAACTTGGCGCGATATTAATCCACAAAAATCAATTGGAGATAAATCAATTTTAACACAAGCCACTTCAACTCAACATCCAAAATTCAAATCAAATGGAATTAATGGTATTCCAACATTAGTTTTTGATGGTAACGACTTTATGAAAGCCAATGACCCATCAACAATGCCAATTATTCCTGCTGATAAAAGTTTTTCTATGTTCGCAGTATTTAGAACCAAATTAACTTTTAACCAACAAAAATCATTATTAGCTTTCGTTGGAGGCAATACAATTGCTAATGACACTTATGCTTCTATTGGCTTCCTTGGATCTTCTGGCAATAACGCTAAACCAGGATTTATAGTTAATACTGGAACCAACAATGCAAATTGGGTTCGTGATGTTGGTATTATCGATGAGACTGATTACGCTCTTGGCGCCGTTGTTGATTTCAACCCAGCTGCAAGTGCAGATTCTGTCAAGATTTTCTTAAACTCAATTGATCCAATTGCCTCGGCAAGTCTTATTTCTGGCGGAACCTATGTTGCTCCAGTTCTTAATTCACAACAATTTGTTGTTGGTGGTTTAACTGATCTATTCTTCAATGGATGGATTTCTGAAATTATCATCTTCGACAGAACTTTGAAAAAAGAAGAATATCAAAACACCATGAAATATCTAAAGAAAAAATATAATATTCTTGGATAATTAACTTAACACACCACAAAAAACCCAATACCACCTGCAAAAAAAATATCTAGACCAATTTCCTTCAAAAATCTCAGTTAACAACATCACATTTTGAAATTCTTCATTAAATAGAAAATATTTTTAATTTAATTTTTTTACAACTTACTTGTAAATTTTATATAGGTTTTGTGTATAATTTAAATTATTTTTTAATATAATTTTTTTATAAAATGCCAGAAAATTTAACCTCGACTCATATCAATCCTTAAATTGCTGTTAATCATTTATCGCAAGAAGAAAATGCAGAATTAATTAGATTTTTTGAAAACAAAACACCATTTCACTCTAATGCATTAAAATTTCTAGAATTCTTTCAAGATAGAAATGCGATTATATCGCACGTTAATCATGATAACGTTAATACTTTAGTATTATCGATTTTAGAAATTTTCAATCCTTATTTTACAGATTTTTTTAAAGATGAACACCAACAGATTAAACCAGAATATCAAGAATTCTTAAATAATTTTTTACCAACTGGAAAATTTATTTCCACCCTTCCATTAACCCTTCAAAGCGATAGTTTAGAGTTAATTAACAAAATTAATATGAGCAAATTTCTTGCCCAGTATTTAGCTGAACTAGTGAAAATTGATGAAGATCAATCGCTCAATATTGAAGAAAGAGAGTTAAAAGTGGCAAAAGCATTGCAATCCTTCCCCGGAGGAAATAGTGCAGATTTTGCTTGCACACCCGGTACCTCGGAAAGAATCCTCATGGCTCATCAATCACTATTGCCAGACAATCTACATAAAAGGTTTACTCAAGAAACTATTGATAAAAATATTCAAAAATTTTTACCCTCAATACCACTGGATTGCGAAATTCATTTACCAAATTTTTTATTATCATTAGTTGCCTTGGAAAAGACTTCAGTAGTTTTAAATAAGGATCCAAATATTCGATTTGTTGGACCAAACACCAAGGCTTCTGATTTATATGATTTTTTATTAGAATTTAAGACCGATGATTTTTCTAGAAAATTTGATGAAAAAATTGATTTAATTTGCACTGAATTTGAGAATGAATCCAAAAAATTAGGTTTAAATACTGCCAATTTAGAATCAATTTCATCAGGAGAAAATATTGCATTATTTAATTTTTTAAAAGCAACCGCAGAAAATATTTTTGTTGATCAACCAATATTCGCTTTTAAGGCAGATTTTGATTATGAGTTCTTTTTTAGCTCAGCATCAAAACAAGAAGATAGAATTTTACTCAACAAAGAGCAATTGAAAGAAAAAATTTTACAATCATATCGAGATGCTCACCCAACATTATTTGATCAATCAAAATATGATGCTTTTAAATATTTACCCCAAAAAAACGAATTATTTAGTACCTCAGAAGAGGGGGTTGAATTTTTAGATTTAAATAAGATTGATAATTTAGTTAATTTATTTGAAAAAATAAATGAAACTGATTCCGAGGAAGAAAAGCGTGAAAAAATTAATAAATTAAACTCAGGAATTTTAATTTTAAATTCATTATCTTCAAACTGTTCAAGAATAGATAATTCATATTTTTTAGAGTTTTTGGAAAAAATTCATGATAAAGAAGGGCAAAATTTTTTTTTGTTTTTAACAAATTTAGATAATGATAAATTTTTTATAAAGCCTGAATACAGAACTTTTGAAAATACATTATTAAATTTACATCAAGTATTTACAAAAATAACTCAAGATTTTCAACTAAGTGAAAATTTTAGAGATGTTTTTGTATTAGATGAACCGATGAAAAATCTTAATGAAAAAATCAAACTATATAAAGAAAATAAATTAGACAAAAATCAAATTAATGAAATTTATTATTATGCATTTCAATATGCTCGATCGGATTTAATAAAAGAATTATCTCAAAAAACTCCAGAACTTTTTAAGGAGCAAATTTTTAATTCCGCCATAAATACTAGAGAAAATTTTTTACATAAAATTTTACAAAATGATGATGCTGAAAGCCTAAAATTATTATTTAATTTTGTGAATAAATTAGAAGGGGAAGAAAAGAAAATACATCAAGATTATTTAAAAGAAATGTTTAAAAATTCAAATTTCGTTAAAAGATTAATTGATTTTAAGCGAGTAAAATTATTTGAGTTAGCCTTGGATTTAACTGAAATTGATTTCAACGAACCCACTGCTAATAATTTACACCCAATCCATATTGCAATTAATTCAAAAAGTTATGATGTTTTAGAGTTGTTGCTAGATCATAGAAAAATCAATAAAAATATCAATTTTCTCAAGCAAACACAAATTGGATTAGAACATTTAAACATATTAGATTATGCAATGAGTCAAGAGGAAACAAGGGCTTTCAAAACTATTTTAGAAAAAAATTGCGCTAGAGAATTATTAACTTCAACCGATGAAAATCGTCCTGATTCCTCATTTCATAATATAATCAGCACTGATCGTGAGGAATTATTAAATATTTTTTTAAGCAAAGTAAGTTGTGATGATTTAAACACATTATTTGCCAGCTACAGTGAGCAACAAAATAATATACAAGGAGATAACCTTTTTGCTAATCTTATATTTTACAAAAATAAAAAGAATTTATTCCTAATTGCAAAAAAATATGAAAAAAATGGTAAATTAGAAGAATTTATGGATTTGACATTGCCAGATAAATTTGAGAATGTTTTTGTTGCAAATTTATTTTTAAATGATCAATCAGCTGAAAATAATTTATTGAAAATGCTTGAACCAGAATTATTCAAGAATTTAATTAAAAAAAATTCTGAATTAATTTCAAAGTTAATGGTTTCAGAAGTAATTGAAACCCACGCTAGATCAGAATCAGCTAAAGATATTTTTGCTAGACCCGATGGAGCTCAAAAAAGAGCTAAAAAAGCAAATAATCTTGCAATATTTACTACACTTCTTGAAAAATTAGATGAACCAATCAAATCTGATTTATTAGAAAATATCTATTTTGAAGTAAAAAAGGGGGGGGGAAGTAAATATGAAAAGGAGTTTGGCAAAAATACTTCAACAAACCAGAAGTATGAATGCTGGTCAAGATACACAGCACTCTTGGAGCGAAATACCATCTCTTGCCTTAACGATGCTTGAAGAATATTTAAAAAGCGATTTGGATAGCTCACAAAAACAAACCAAAATTGAAAATTTAATTTTTTCTTTAAACGAAGTTGAATTAACTGGTTTACTTGATCAAATAAAAGATTTAGAAAGATTTAATGAAATTGAACTAAATCTTAGCGAAAAAACCAAAAAATTAATTAAAATTTACTCCACAAAAATTGGAAAATTTGATATAAGTTTAATTGAAAATGATTTTTCAGGAAGTGATAATGAAACACCAGATCCTCCGAAAAGAAGTGTAAAGTTATTGAATCTAGCAAGTTCAATTAACTTAAATGAGTCTGATAATGAATTTACTAAATTGTGTAATGAATTTTTAGATAGTGAAAATCCTAAAATTGAAAAAAATAAGCTAAAATTTATTAAAGATTTAATGAGTATAGAATCTGCAATGGATCCAGAAGAATTAAAAGAGCAAATTACTAATGAATATGCACCAGATGATGATAGAATGAAGGCAGAATTTAGAATTAAAATAAATGAAGTTATTTCAAAATTTTCAATAACATCTTCTTCGCCAAAACCAAGAACAAGCGAAAGAATGTCATTGGATTCATTAATACAAAGACCTTTGACCTAGACAAAATTCTTTATTTCATTGATAATATTTTGAAATAAATCGATTTCATAATTATCATTTTTATTTTGCATAACGCTAGCAATTCTTTCTAACCCCATCCCAGTATCGATACAAGGCTTTGGCAAATTCTTTAAAACACCATCGGCAGTCTTTTCAAACTGCATAAAGACTAAATTCCAAATTTCAGTAAAACGGTCGCCATCTTGATCTTTTGACCCAGGAGGACCGCCAAAAATTTTATCACCGCGGTCAAAAAAAATCTCGGAACATGGACCGCATGGACCAGTATCTCCCATTGACCAAAAATTGTCATTGGTCGCACTGCTAATAATTTTTTCATCACTAAAATTAGTGAGTTTTTTCCATAATTTTTTAGCATCCTCATCATTGTGATATACAGTTATCCAGAGCTTATCGGCTGATATTTTTAACTCTTTAGTTAAAAATTCCCAAGCAAAAAAAATCGCTTCTTCTTTAAAATAATCGCCAAAAGAAAAATTTCCAAGCATTTCAAAAAAAGTGTGATGACGAGCGGTAAATCCAACATTTTCAAGATCATTATGTTTGCCCCCAGCTCGCACACATTTTTGTGAAGTAGCCACTCTTTTAAATTTTGGCTCCTCAAGTCCAATAAAATAATTTTTAAATTGGTTCATGCCAGCATTGGTGAACATTAAGCTAGGGTCATTATGAGGAATTAAAGGGCTAGATGGCAAAATCTCATGGCCATTTTTTTTAAAATAATTTAAGAAATTACTGCGAATGTCGTTGGTTTTCATGGATTTTTGTAATTATTAGATTTTGTAAAGCAAGTTATAAGCCGGATTCTGTAATTGATTGCTCAATCGTTAGCCATTCATCTAGGATTGTTATTACTAACAACCTCTTGCAACCTACCCAAATGGCGATAAAAAAGCCTATCTGTTATAAAATAACCTGCCATTTCTATTTGGTTTTGCTCCTAATAGGGTTTTTCCAAATTTACATTACTGCAAAATTGCGTGAGCTCTTACCTCACATTTTCACTCTCACCTCTTGCTTGATAAATCTAGCAAACTCAATCCAATAAAGAATTTGAGGCAGTATATTCTCTGTGACACTTTCCCTAAATCAACTTATTTTCATAAATTAACTCGCCAGCTGTTAGCTGGTATTATGCTTTAAAGGAGTCCGGACTTTCCTCTGATTTTTAAATTTTAAATAAAATAAAATCAGCGACCAACCACTTGCCTTACAATAAATTATATTTTAAAATATACTAAAACTTTTTACAACTTTTAATTTTTTAAAATTGAAAAAAATATTTTCTGGAATACAACCTACTGGCAATATTCACCTAGGCAATTATCTTGGTGCCATCAAAAATTGGCTTCAATTTCAAAATTCGCACTCATGTTTGTTTGGCGTTATGAATTTGCATGCCATCACTATCAAACAAAATCCAATTGAGCTGA
>JALREU010000119.1 GCA_023256705.1 Rickettsiales bacterium | reverse complement strand
TAGCTTGAGTTAATTCATCTCTTAATTGCCGACGAAGATTTTCTTCGGCTTTATCATTTTCGACAAAACCTCTAAATATTTTTTGTGAACCCAAATCAATTTCACTTTGACTGTAAGCAGTAAATAATTTGGTTGGATCCATTTGTTTAGTTTTAGTTTTATAAATTTTGTTTCGAACCTTCTTTCTAAAATCTGTAATTCCAACATGCTCAATTTCAGGCTTACGCATTATAAAAAAATCTGATTTTGCTTCATTGATTGACAATTTTTCGAGATCCTTAAATAATTTTTTTTTCAATTGTTCTGTAAATTTTTTTATAGTATCTTCATCGGTAATATTATTTTTAAATTTTTTAATTTTTGCTTCCTTATCTTCTGCATTAGATAGATCTCTCATAAAATTATTAACAATTTTTGCTCTAAAATCATCAATCCCTACTTCTTTATCCATTGCATCAAAGGCTTTAAGGTCACTTCCTGTCGACTCATTTTCTGAAACATATTTAGAAGTAAAATATCTTTGACATAAGGAATGAAATTTTTTATAAAATGATATAAATTTTGAAACTTCAACGTAATCCAAGGAAGCTTTTAAATCTGTAATTTTTCTTTCAAAAAAAGACCCATATTCCCTTTTTAAAAAATCTTTATCAATTTCTTTAGAAAATTGTGTAAAACCACCCCATAATTCATTATCAAAATTACCATATAGTTCTTCCAAATTATTTCCTTGAATTTCTGTATCGGATGTTGTTTTAATTTTAAATTTTGATGATGAAGAGCTGATTTGTTTTTTATATTTTGGATTTAATTTTTCTTGCAAATTTCTAAAATTATTTTGAAATATCGGATCTTCATCTATTCTGGTTGTATGCAAAGCCTCTTTAGAATCAGTCAAAAATTTATATTCACGATCATTATATTGAAAAGCATCATATAAATTTTTAACTGACTGAATTTGTATTTTTGGAAGTTTATTTAATTGAAATATTTTTCCTTTATAATCATCTTCTTTTCTTAGTTCGGAAATTTCGCTCTCAATATCCATAGTTTTTTGGAATTTCTTTAAAAAATCTTGGATTTTTTAAAGTCTCACAATATCATTATCCCCTTTACCATGGTCAAGATTTATCAATCAAATTCTGAATGTTTCAACCTTAATACTCAGAGTATCATTATCCCCTTTACCATGGTCAAATAATGTCGTTGAAACTTCAGAGGGAGTGGTAGTGGGAGTTGTATATTTATGGTTTTTTGAAATATATTTTTTTAATTGATCTTCAGAAAAAGAAGAAATACTTTTTATATCTTTTAAACATTCTCTAATTTCTTGGAGATTGGCATTACCGGAAGTTTTATCTTCATTTTCAGCAAGTTTACAGGCAGCCTCGAATATTTCATTTTTCACATTGCTCAACCCCTGTTTGAACAGTCTAGCAGCCTTTAAATTTTTACTTCTCATATCGCTCAACTTCTGTTTGAACAGTTTAGCAGCCTTTAAATTTTTACTACTCATATCGCTCAACTCCTGTTCGTGCAGTTGAGATTTATTGATACTTTTCTCAATGTCCTTCTTTTCTATTACCAATTTTCTAATTTCTTGGAGATTGGCATTATCGGAAGTTTTATCTTCAGTTTCAGCAAGTATACAGGCAGCATCGCATATTTCTTCTCTCAAAATCAATATTATTTCACTGCGTGAAGGAGTGAAAATTACCCTCTTTTCAGATTTATGTTCTTCCTCCATTATTATTTGCTCATCCTCCTCTTTTATAACATCTAATACGGGTTTTTTATTTAATACGGGAAAAATTTCTCTAATTTTATCGGCATGGGCACCGGCAGCCTTATGGGGAACGGGAGCGACACCGACACCGTCACGGGCACCGGCATCGTTAGCGGCAGGGGCAACGTTAGCGACACCGACACCGTCACCGGCACCTTCAACGGCAGCGGCATCGTTAGCGGCAACGGCACCGCGATGGGAAACGGCATGGGGAACGGGAGCGACAACGGCAGCCTGTAATAAATTGTTATGGTATCCTTCATTAGAACCTGGAATTGGGTATTGTAAAGGAGGTGGATTATTCATATACACTATTTGTGGGGTTGTTCCTTGACCCACGAGATAAGAAGATGTATATAATAAATTTGGATTTGCTGGATATTGATTTACTGATTGCAAATCAAAATGAGAATGTGAAGTATTCACATACACTATTTGTTGGGTTGGTCCTTGACCCACGAGATAAGAAGGTGTATATAAAGAATTTTGATTTACTGGATATTGATTTACTAATTGCCAATCAAAATGATGATTTGGATTATTCACTGGCACGGTATGTTCATAATATATTGAATTTATGCGGGGTGGATTTTGTGTAGGATTACAAAGTTTATAGAATTCATAAAGCAAAGAATTTTTTACATATATTTGCGGTTGCTGTTGCATCGTAATGTTTAACTGTTCAAGATCTATTACATGACCCTTATAATTGGTTAATATATCGCGAAATGTTTGTTCATCCTTAAAAATTGGTACATAAAGATTTACTGGTACTGGCATGAGTTTTTTATGTTTTGATTAATAAAAAGAGTTAATTATAAATAAATTTTTAAAAAATTAGGTTTAAAATTTTCAAATATTATTTTTTTAAAAATTATTTTGAATTAATTTATAATTTATAAATTCATTTTTCTAAGTCAACTTTTTTTAAAAATCATTTTTATATTTTTTTTATACAAAAAATTAATTAATATTATCATAAATTAATTTTTTGTATAAAAAATATTAGTCTGATATTTCAGAGGATTCTGGATTCAAATTAACTAAATCTGAAATTTGTTTTTTTCAATCACTCGATTGCAAATTCGATGACATTACTTGATTACTCATTCTCGCTCTCCCCCTTTACTATTTTGAATATTTTTTTGAGCGGTTAGAGGTTCTATAATTCTATTATTAACATTTGCTTGATTTAAATCAAATGATTTAACTTCAACTTTATCTAAAAATTTTACAATACTTGGCTTTTTAATCTCATTTTCACTCATATCATTTGTAATATTTATTTCAATCGGGTTTTTGGTTTTTGTTCTTAAATATTTTTAAGTCATTTTATTTATTCATCAAATTTTGGGTGATTTCTGCAAATTGCTCGATAGAAATTTGCTGCGCTCTAAAATTGGCTGAAATATTTAAATTTGTCAATAAATTTTCGCCATCCTTATCATTCAAATCATATTTTTTGAAACAATTTTTTAGTGATGATTTTAACATTTTGCGTCTTTGATTAAAGGCAGTGGCAACCACAAAGGAAAAATTTTCTAAAAAAATTTCATCAAAATATTTTTGCATTTTTTGTGGATTTGGTACAATTGAAATAACCGCCGATTCTACCTTTGGAGCTGGCACAAACACCGATTTATTTACCAAAAAAACTATTTTACTATCGCAAAGCAAATTAATCATAATCGATAATCTACCATAATGATTATCGCCAATTTTAGCAGTGATTCTTTGTGCGACCTCTTTTTGCACCATTAAATGCATTGACTCAATTTGAGGTAAAATTTTAAGCCATTTAAAAATCAAAACAGTGGCAATATTATAAGGCAAATTGGCAATTATTTGAAAAGGAGTTGGGTAAATTTTTTGTTCATCGATTTTTAAAGCATCATCATTAATAATTTCAAAATTTTCACCGTAAAAATTTTTTAATTCACCTAAGGCTAAAACACATCTTTGATCCATCTCAATGGCAGTAAGTTTTTGCGGTTTTAAATCAAGAATTGATCGACTCAAACTTCCAGGACCCGGACCAACTTCAAGGATATTTTTACCACTTAAATCGCCAGCGGATCTGGCGATTTTGTCGGTAAAATTTTTATCTAAAATAAAATTTTGCCCAAGTTTTTTATTAGCATTTAATTGATATTTTTTGATAATTTCAGAAGTTGATAATAAGTTTATCATTCATTTAAATAAATTCATTTGGGTCAAAAAATTTATGCCCCAAACTCTCAGCCACCGCTCGATATGTAACCATACCATCATAAATATTTAAACCCGCCATCAAATTTTTATCATCTCGAAGGGCTTTGTGTAAGCCTTTATTGGCAATTGCTAAAGTAAATGGTAGAGTAGAATTTTCTAGTGCTTGTGTTGAAGTGCGAGCAACTGCTCCAGGCATGTTAGTTACGCAGTAGTGAATAATGCCATCAACTTCATAAGTAGGATT
>JALREU010000118.1 GCA_023256705.1 Rickettsiales bacterium | reverse complement strand
AATCGCGTAAATTTTTGTAATAAAGGTCTTTATTGTGTTCGATTACACTTTCTAGCGAGCTATACTGGATATATCTATAACCAAGCTTTAGAAGAAGCAAATTGGTAAGAATGCGCGATAATCTGCCATTACCATCTTGAAACGGATGAATCGCTAAAAAAATAACGATAAAAATTCCGGTGATGATTAGAGGGTGACTTGTTTTAAGCTCTAAAGCCTTGTTCGTCCACTCGATCAAATCAGTCATTTTCATTGGCGTTTCGAAGGGCGTTGCGGTTTTAAAAACTATGCCAATTTCTTTTGTGTTTGCATCAATTGCCACAACGTGATTATCAAGTTTTTTATATTCTCCTCGGTGGCGAATATCTTTTGAGCTATGCTTGAGAAGAATTGCATGAAGTTGTTTTATATGATTTTCGCTAATTTTTAAATCAGCAAAATTTTCTAAAATCAAATCCATTGCATCAGAATAGCCTACAACTTCTTCTTCGTCGCGGCTTTTAAAAGATTTTCTTTTTACTTTGGAGAGAAGAGCTTCAACTTGCTCATCAGTTAATTTAACGCCTTCAATTCTGGTGCTTGAGGCAATTGACTCAATAGTTGCCGATTTTTTAAGCAAGCTCAAACGATCAAGCGACAAAGTATTAATTGCCTGCCATCTGCCTTTAAACTCATCAAGCTCGCTGATGATGTTGAGAATATCGTTAGTTATTGTGGTCTTGTAATCGGTCATTTTATTACTTGCTTAAATTTTTGGAAATTTAGACAATCATTTTGCCATACAAATAACCAAATGTCCACATAAATATCCAATTTTGTCCGTTTTGTAGTGATTTTAATCAACAGGGTTATTTGTTGAAAAAATTCAAACTTGGAATATTGCTAAAAGTTCGCAAAAAGGACTGTTTGCCTCGCCAAGATTTTCACTTCGAACTTTTTGGTGCATCTAAAATAGTCTTCAAACCCTTATAAATAGTGGTGGTGACAAAATAGAGAGAAGTTTGCAAAAAAGTACCTTTGAACCGCCATTCTAAACAAGCCACCAAAAGTGGCCTATTTGCTATGGTAAGCAGGAGACTGGATAAGAACCTTAAGTTCAAAAAATTATAAATATGCAAATAATAGTTATGACAAAGGAGTTTTAAAAGAACTTGGTGAAATCATGGGGACTCAAAATATTATCTAAAAAAGCGGTCTCATCACTCTTCATTGGCTCAGAGTGTAAAATTTTTTTTACCAAAAAAATATTGCTTTATAAACAATTTAAATTAAATTTAGATAGAGTAAAAACGAATATTTATTTAAAAACACCACCTAGTTTTTTAACAAATTATTTTTTCTAGGAATGGATAGATATTCTTCAATTTTTGGTTTGCCAATCGAAACTTTTGTGTGTGTTTTGATAATTAGTTTTCTGGCACTTTACTTTTGCTTTATCAGAAAATTTGATTCACATGTTGTAACCAAAGCTCCTGCAATTCTTACTACTTCTGGAATATTTGCTACATTTTTAGGAATTGCTATTGGTTTATTTGATTTTGATGCAAAAAATGTTGCCGAAGGAGTTCCAAAGCTTTTAAATGGAATTAAAACAGCTGTTTGGGCTTCAGTTGTTGGTATTTTAGGAGCGGTTTTTATAAAGCTTAAAGACTTCTTTCGTGGGCATAAAGAGGTATCAGAAACCGAAGGTTCTACAATCGATGATTTGGCTTCCCACTTAATCTCTCTTCAAAAATCAATAGCCGGAAATGATGATTCTACGCTTTTAAATCAACTTAAGCTTATTCGACAAGATTCAAATGATAGAATGGATAAAATTAATAAGTCATTGTTAGATTTTTATGAAAAAGTTGCTGATAATAATTCTAAGGCTTTAATTGAAGCACTAAAGGAGGTTATAAAAGATTTTAATACAAAAATTAATGAACAATTTGGTGAAAATTTTAAACAACTAAATGAAGCTGTTGGAAAAATATTGATTTGGCAAGAAAAGTATAAAAATGATATGCAAATTATGATTGAGCAACAATCAATTACCACAAAGAATATGTCCGATGCTGTAATCAGATATGATGAAATATTGAGTAATACTTCAAAATTTACCGACACGGCGGAAAATCTTTCAAAAATTATTAATGCATTAGAGCTTCAAAGAAATCAATTAAAAGATTCTTTATCTTCCCTTGCTAACCTTCTTGATCGTGCCGGATCGGGTATTCCAAAGCTTGAAGAAAAAATTTTGGAAATGACCCAGCAAATTTCTAGCTCGGTATCATCATGTCAAAATGATTTGAAGAATGTTTTGATTGAGGGAATTAGAATTTCCAATGACGATTTTAATAAGAATATCAAATTTTTGGTTGAGCAAACTAAAGAACAAATTTTGGTTCTTGATAAAGCGTTAAGCGATGAATTAACAAAATCTTTGGAAAGTTTTGGAAGACAAATGGCGGCCCTATCTGAAAAATTTGCAAATGATTATATGCCAATTACCGAAGGACTTCAAAGGGTTTTGAAAATTGGTAAAATTGATTAGTTAAAAAATGACCAAAAAACAAAAATTTTTAGAAAGCTCATCTCATTATATTGAGGATCAATGGATTTCATTGAGTGATTTAATGACTGGTCTCATGATGATATTTATGTTAATAGCTGTTTCATATATGTTGAAAGTAGAATCTGATCAAAGTAAAATTAGAGAGATTGCTATTTTATATAATGATTTGCGTATTAAACTTTACGAAGATTTAAATAAGGAGTTTGAAAAAGATTTAAATAAATGGGGAGCGGAATTTGATACTAAATTAACTCTAAGATTTAAAGAACCTGAGGTGCTTTTTGAAACGGGTAAAGATGAGTTAAATCCAAAATTTAAAGAAATTTTAAATAATTTCTTTCCTAGATATTTAAAAATAATTACCTCTGAAAAATACAAAAGCTCTATTCAAGAAATAAGAATAGAAGGTCATACATCAAGCATATGGAATGATACATCTACTCCTCAAGAAGCATATTTTTTTAATATGGCTCTATCTCAAGCCAGAACAAGAAGTGCATTACAATTTATTCTTGGATTAAATGAGGTTAAGCAAGATTCTCAATGGATAAAACAACATGTAACCGCAAATGGTTTATCATCCTCTAAGCCAATTATTGAATCTGACGGCTCTGAAAATAAAAAAAAATCACAGAGAGTTGAATTTAGAATAATTACAGATTCTGAAGCAAAAATGGCGAAAATCACTGAATCAATAGAATGAAACTTACAAACTTTGAATTTTTTGAACCCTTTAATAAACTTAGACAAACAATGAAGGCAGATACCCTTGGTTCATTCTCCTTAAATTTTAAAGGACAAGGTCTTACAAAAGCAGAGTTGGATATTTTGGTTAGTAAAGGGATAGATGTTAATTTTGAAGAGATAAATGTTTTAAAAGATGGAACTCTGGCATATAAAGATAGTAGAGTTTTGGTATATATAAGAGATATACCTGATTACTTAAAACAATATAACAAAGAGGAAATAAGTCTTCCTAAATTTCATTTAGCATGGTGTAGTACATTGGACTCGATGAGGAAAAAAAATAAATTTGGCAAATATGTAGTTTCAACAAAAATTGATGGCAAATTTGAAATATGTCGCATTGGAAATATTGAGAAAAAACACTCTTTAGAAAAATTAATTGTATGTAGAAATTGTCTTAAAAGTATATCTTTTGAAAATTATGATATGTTAAATCAAAAAAATAAAGACCAAATTGTAAATAATTTTACTATCTCTAAATTTTTTGAAAATTATCCAAGACAATTATTTTTAGAGAAGCCAAGGCACAATAACTATACTCAACCATTAAATGAGTATTCAAATAATTTTAATGAGATAGGTAAAAAACTAAAAGAAAAATTAGGCTGGAAATGCCAATCTTGCGGATTTGTTTTGAATAACAATGGAATGAAGCAATATCTGCATGCTCATCATATAAATGGTCAAAAAAACGATAACAGAGAAGAAAATTTAAAAATTATTTGTTTAAAATGTCATGCCGAAGAAGATGGTCATAGTCATATGAAAAATGAAAAATATTGGGAATTTATTAGAATTAAAAAAACCTTAGAAAACTAAAATTAAATTTATTATGTTTATTATTTTATTATATTTAACAAAACCTTAAAGTTAAATATGTTTAAAAGTTAAATCATCCTAAAAAAGAAAAAATTATCGATTTGCTTTCCGCTTTACGGGTTCGATTTTTAGAAAAATTGATTGATGAAAA
>JALREU010000117.1 GCA_023256705.1 Rickettsiales bacterium | reverse complement strand
ATTTTTTCCACCCAAATGATCATTGATTAAATTGTAAATTTTACTTAAATCAATCATTTTGCCCCATCCATTTTGCTTGCTCATCAACTACATAAATTATTTTTTGTGAATGTTGATTCCCATCACTATCAATAAAGGGGGCAAACCATACTCTACCTATTTTCTCTTCAGTTCTAAGCAAAGGTTTTGAATCAGAAATTTGATCCTCTTTATTAGTTTTGTCTTTATTTACATTTTCAGTTTTTAATGTGGTTAGTTTAATGTTGATTTTGCTTGGAATTTCTGAAAATTGATTGTTATTATTTTCTGAAAGTTTATGAATTAAATCGGCTCTTTTTATTGATCGACAATTGCCATCTCCAGCTCCTAATATTGGACAATCCCATGAACTCTTGGTGTTGCTACAAGAAGAAATATTCAAAAGTAAAAATATTAAAATAAATTTTTTCATTAGTTTTTATCCTCAAATCTTGAAATAAATTTGTTGCTAATTGTGGTAGGTTTACGATGTCTCTTACCATTGAGATGAAAACCCTCTACAAATACAACTTCAACTTCGATTCCTGAAGGAATACTCACAATAGGTTGATATTGTTCAGCTCTATTAATTAGATAATTTGAAAGACGATCGCTTGCTCCACCAATCCCCTGCCCGACTCCTTTTTTAACAATATCTTCATTACTATAACCATTTTGCAAAGTAGCACCACTTGAAAAACTTAAAGGAGGTGCTACTCTTGAAGCCAAACCTTGTCCAAATCCGCCCACTAAACCAGCTAAAAAAGATTTAGCTAAAAAATCTCCTTCTCTTGAAATTACTTGTCCTCTCACTCCAGATTTACCTTGTCCCGCAACATAACCCTTAATAGCAGTCTCATAGATTAAATTTTCATCTTTTGAACAAGTCATATTTACCAACTTAATGTAAACTTTCTCGCTTGATAAATCACCACTCGCCGCTCCGGTTATCAAACAACCAGAAATATCAACCTTTTGCTGAATATTATCATAAATCGATGAAAATGCCGGACTTATTATTCTTAGAAGGATTGGTCTTGGATCGCTTTGTGATGAAATTCCAACCGAGGCATCAACCCCTGATATTATTGTTGCAGTTGCATAGGCTCCCGCAGGAACATATTCTTCTGCTTTGAAAAATTCTCCATCTTTTGATTCACTTTCATTTTCCTCAGTTAGGTTTAAATGAAAATTTTGAATTGTTTTATTAATAATCCCCTGCTCCCCAACATTGCTAAATGGATCTTTTACATTAGAAGTATTTTTTATTTTTATTTGATTTTTTAAATCATCAATTTCTTTACTTTGTCCTTGAATAAGTTCATTTTGCTTTTCAATTAATTGATCATATTTTTCATCTATTTGATTTATTTGTGTTTCGATTTTTGATTTATCATTACCATAATTTTTTTGAAATTCATCATAAACTTCTAGTTTATTTTCAGCATTTTCAAGCCAGCGATCTTCTGCCCTTAAATTAGAATTCGGATTATGCAAAATAATTTTACTTCTGCCATTAATAATCTTAGCAAAATCACTTTCATTTTTCTTGGGTTGATTAAAAAATAAGAGAAATGCACAAAAAATTATAATTGCTAATATTGATAAAATTAGTTTGAAATTTTTTTTAATTTTTTCTCTATTATTTTCTACAATCATTTTGTGGTTAGATTATTATAAATATTTCAGTTTGTTCGCTTGGTAGCAATTCTCTTTTATTAATTTTAATTGCCTTAACCCCATTTTTATAAAATATTTTTTCGTCTAAATTTATAATTTGTTTACTGGGATTTTTGATTAGATAAATTTCGCCCGTCAAGGCTAAGCCCTTATAGATTTCTTGCCTTCTCATTGATAAATCTCCTAAATCAATATATTTAGCAAATTTTTTGATTTGATAATTTTCAATTTTTAAACCCTTGCTCATTGCACTCATTAACTCTAAAATTTCTTTTTCGTAAGTATTTTTATGATTGATTTTATTAAGAAATGGTGGATTAAATGCAATATTGTCATTAGTCAAAATTATCTGTTCTGCGGGAATTGCTTTTGGATATAAAATTCCTTTATAGGTTTGATTTTGTTGGGTTAAAATAAAAATATTGATTGGTTTATTTTCATAACCATTTGCGACTCTTAAAAATACCTCACCATTTTTTTCATCAACACTTAAATCCAATTCCTGATTATTGCTTTTAATGTCTCTTATTTTGTCATTAGCAACCTTAATTCTATTAAGATCATTTTTTGATATGATCGCACTAAACTCGTCACCATCATTAACCTCTTTATTTTGCATTGCTAAGGATTGATTATTTAAAGCAACAATTAAAATAATTATTAATAAACTAATTTTCATCTCCACCTCCTTTTTTATCATTAATTACTTCAAAGAAATCAATAATCATCGGCATATCACCGCTAAATTCATAAGATATTTGATATTTTTTTTGTTCAAATTCTACCTCTTCTTTGCCAATGTAAGTTGATAATTTTCCAACAATTTGAACAGTATTTCGCTTATTCTTGATATTTATCGATTGTAAAAAAAATACTGTTGATATTCTTCGATTTTCAACACTTAAATTTCTTTGACTTATCTCATTCTTCATCGCTCCATAAAAACTAGGATGAATCATTTTTAAAAGTGCTTTTGAATTATACTCTAAATTTGCAGGACTTACATTTAACATCAAATTTGCAACATCTCTCGTCAAGGCTTCCAGATATCCAACAGACATTTTATGATTCTTGATCGATATTTCTTCACTTATGGCATTGGGAACTAAAACAATTTCTTTTTTATGTAAAAAAATTGCAAATGATAAAAATAAATTACTTATTATCATTATTAAAAACAAAATTCCTAAGATATTTCTTTGATAAAGTAATACATTAGTGCTGTAAATTAATGTTTCTTTATTCATTTATCCTATAAAAATTTTAATTGATGAATCAGGCAATTTAAAATCCAAAACCTTACTTGGATAATGCCAATAAATAAAAGCTCTCAATGATGATTGTTGAGAATTTAAACTTTTAAATTTCTTCCAACCTTTGAATGTCAAAATTGTTAAGACAAATGTTAAAGTTTTTAAACCCATTATTAATCCAATTGCTATAGGTAAAATTCCAGCCATCGCTTCATCAATTGACCAAAACAAAAATTTAGCTGGATCGTCTAAATGCTGTGGAATATAAAATTTTTCATTCATAGCTATATTATTGCCGATATTCCCCCAGTTACTATACTAGGACCAACCCCCAAAACCATTCCAAGCACAACTGGAACAACTAAATTTTTGATACTTCCTGTTGTTGCAGACCAAATAACTCCCCCGATTACCGATGCCAACGCAACAAGTTTTCCACCATTTCCTGTAATTAATCCCTCAGTTTTTGAAACAACTTCCTGCAATTCTTCTCCTCCCGTCCCTGCAAACAAAAGATCTGGACAAAAAACTACCATTATTGTTATGACGACTATGAACGATTCCCTAGTAAATGTTTTCATAAATTTGTTTATTTTGTTTATTATTTGTTTATTTCGTTTATTATAAATAAACTTTTATATTATTTTCAAGATTTAATTTAATTTTGTTTCAAATTTGTAAATCAAAACAACCAACATTCAGAGAACCTGTGGTTAATATTAATAGATTCTATGCGAGTTTATTTATAATAAACTTTTCTTTTGAAATTGATTTTGAAAAATATACTCATATCCATAAATATCGGCTTTTAGTGGGGAAACATTCATAGAAATTGATTGTATTGACTATCAAAGCCTATTTATCAGAGAATTTCCGGTATTTTAAAGCAAATTTTTATACAAAACCTCTAGATAAGGGATTAATAACCTCCTCTTTTTTAACAAATATCGTCGAAAATTGGATTATATTAATAAAATATTGTCATATTATAGGGAATCATTCATAGCAATAGTGGGGAATCATTCATAGCTTAGTTATCTTCCCCCTACCCTTGAGATGTCTAAAGCCTTGATTTAGTTGGATTGGGACTAAATTTAAAAAATTTATTTAGCAGTTGGGAATCATTCATAGCTATATTAAGGAATCATTCATAAATATCCTACGGAATCATTCATAATTTTAGTAGGGAATTGTTCATAGATTTACTAAGGAATCATTCATAACTATGAATGAATTGAAGCCTGAAAATATTAGCTTCGAGGGAGAATAATATTTCATTAACCCTTTATATTCCTTTAATATCCCTAATTAATCTTATTTATTCAATACATATATGTTTGATTTTTTTATAAGATATTTATGTAATTACCTTT
>JALREU010000116.1 GCA_023256705.1 Rickettsiales bacterium | reverse complement strand
CACCCATCCCTCTCATAGCAACATATTAACTGGTATAACTAGAAATCGTTTAATCATGATTGCCAAAGAAAATAATTTAAATGTAATCGAAAAAACTTTTGGTGTTGATGAAGTTTTAAAAGCCAAAGAAGTTTTTTTGACTAGCTCAAGCCTGCTTCTTCGTCCAGTTAAATCGATTAACAATGTTTTAATTAATTACATTGATGGTGGTGATAATTTCAAAATCGCTAAATTACTCACAAATAGATATAATGAATTTATTGAGAGTCATTAATAGAAATGATTGCAATATTGTTGCCGTCAAGAGGTTTTGATTCGTGGCAATATTTGCGATAACTAAAATATTTGCTTTGATTGGTGTAAGTATCAATTTCTAAATTTTCAATATCATAAACTCCTGCTTTAGCAATTTTTTCAGAGATGTAAGAAGGAAGGTCAAACTGCCATTTATCTGCTTCCTTGCCTATTTTGAAAAATTTAACATTGTGCGCGGATTCTTCCAAAAAATTATCGTAAAAATCTTTAGAAACCTGATAAGAATATTGTTGAATGGTTGGCCCTATAATTGCTTTGATATCGGTTGCACCAAGTTTTTTCATTTCTAAAATGGTATTGGCAATGATACCCGCTTTTGCTCCTTTCCATCCCGCATGACAAGCGCCAATAATTTTTTTATCTTCATCAAAAAATAAAACTGGACCACAATCTGCAGTTAAAATGCCAATCGGTAAGCTGGTTAAATTAGTAACGATGCCATCAGTTTTTGGCAAATTATTGCTTGAATAAATTTTATTTTTTGAATCTACAACATAAACTTCGTTACTGTGATGTTGATTTAGCAATAATAATTCAGTGAATTTAAAATTTAATTCTTGCAATTTTTGATATAAAATTGATTTGTCGCTAAGGTTGCGTGGAAGACTTGCTTCCCTGCCAAAAAAGTTAAATAATATCATTTATAAAATTTTGTTATTAATAAAAAATAGAAGTTTTTCTTTATATTCATTTGGGTTTTTTACTTTAACAAATGAGTCTTTTGGTGTAAAAAAATAATCATGAAGCCTTGTGCTTAAAAAACGCAATGAAGCCATGATTAATGCGGTTTGCATAAAATTTATTTCATCGATATTAAAGCGCCTAATTTTCTGGTAAGAATTTAAAAGATTTTCAAATTTCTCAGTATTAAAAACGGTTTTATCAAAGCACCAAGCATTCACCACGATAGCAAAATCATATATAAGCAAATCATTGGCAGAAAAGTAAAAATCTATAACTCCAGCAAAACTTTCATCATCATTGAAAAAAACATTATCTGGAAATAAATCAAGATGACAAGGCGCTGAAGGCAAGGATTGGTTCCATCTATTTTTAATAAATTCAATTTGTTTTGGAATAATTTTTAATAGGCTTGGGTCGTATGATTCTAGATGATTTTGAAACTTTAAAAATAATTTTTCGATACCAAAAATGTCTAAATCATTGGCTTTGGATTGCGAAAATTTAATTGATGCCAAGTGAATTTTTGCGAGATTATTGCCAATTAATGCGCATTTATTTGCAGAAATATTGTAATAAAAACCATCTTCTTTGGGCTTTAATGTTTTGCCATTTAAAAAGCTCACAATAATGGATTTTTTGCCAAAAAAATCGAGTATTACTTGACCTGATTTTGCTCGAATTGGCTTTGGACAAGCGATTTCATTCAAAAAAAGATGCTCTTTAAAATTGATAAAAAAAGGTAAGTCATCTTTATTTATTCTGCTTTCAAAAATAGTAAAAATATATTTTTGATTTTCGGTGTGAATAATGAAATTTGAATTGTCGATGCCGTCAACAATTTCATCAAATGAAACTAAATCACCAATTTCATAATTGGCCTTCAAATGATTTGATAAATCGGTTTGGGTAATTTTTGTGTAAACTGCCATGCTATTTTTTTAAAGGTCGACAATATAATTCAAGCTTGTGTCCAACCAATTCAAATCCATGATCACGAGCAATTTTTTCTTTAAGAATTTCGATTTCTTGATTAAAAAATTCTATGACTTGGTCAGAAGTTATGTCGACAATGTGATCATGATGTTCATCTTGTTCTAAAACTTCATAGCGTCCCCTGCCCTCATTAAAGAAGTCGTGTTTGGTAATAATTCCTGCCTCTTCTAGCATTTTAACTGTTCGATAAACCGTGGCAATTCCTATGTTTTTATTCAGCTTTGAGGCTCTTTTATAAACCTCCTCCACATCTGGGTGGTCAGTGCTTTTGGAAATAACTTTGGCAATAATTTTTCGATTTTCTGTAAGTTTAATATTTTTTTCGTTACAGAGTTTTTCTATTTGGGAAATCATAATTATTGGTTGTAATTTATTTTTAAATGTGGGATAATAACTCGCTACTAAAACAATAAATTGTTTAATAAAAAATTCTAGTTTTATTTTGAATAATTTTAAAATCTTAATCTGGTAGCCTATGAAAATAAATCGCAAAATTATAGAATCACAAAATCCATCACTTACTTTTGATGATGTTTTGCTTAAGCCAGCATATTCCGAGGTTTTACCAAGCGAAGTTCAAACCAAAACTAAAATAACTAAAAATATCACCATTGAAATTCCAATTATTTCCGCCGCAATGGATACTGTAACCGAAAGTAGATTGGCAATTGCAATGGCGCAGAGTGGTGGTATTGGTTGTATTCACAAAAATTTATCAATCAAAGAGCAATCTGATGAGGTTAGAAAAGTCAAAAAATTCGAGTCAGGAATTGTCCTCAACCCAGTTACTATAAATCCAAATCAAACCTTGGGCGAAGCTCTTAATCTTATGAATAATTATGGAATTTCTGGAATTCCCGTGGTAAAAAATGGCACTAACAAATTGGTTGGAATCCTTACTAATCGCGATGTTAGGTTTGCAACCGACAAAAAACAATTGATAAAAGATTTGATGACTAAAGATAATTTAGTAACCGCCAAATCAAATATTTCAAAGTCCGAAGCCAAAAATTTATTACACAAAAATAAAATTGAACGAATCATTATTGTTGATAATTCTGGCAATTGTATTGGCCTGATGACGGGTAAAGATCTTGAAAAAACTAAACAATATCCATTAGCTTCAAAAGATGAAGAAGGAAGATTGTTGGTGGCTTCGGCTACTGGAGTTGGTAAGGATGGAATAAAAAGAGCCGAAAGTTTAATTGAAGCGGGTTCGGATATTATCGTAATTGACACTGCGCACGGTCATTCAGCTGGTGTTGTAAAAATGCTAAGGGATTTAAAAAAATCTTACCCGAATCAAAATTTTATAGCTGGTAATATTGCCACTAAAGAAGGAGCAAAAATGCTTTACGATGCTGGCGCTGATGCAGTTAAGGTTGGCATTGGTCCGGGCTCAATTTGTACAACTCGAGTGATTGCAGGAGTTGGCGTTCCACAACTTTCTGCACTTCTCGATGTTATGGAATTTTGTGATAAGGTTAATTTACCCGTTATTTCCGATGGCGGAATTAGATTTTCGGGAGATTTGGCAAAAGCAATAGCGGGCGGAGCAAGTGCCGTTATGCTTGGTGGATTGCTTGCTGGAACCGAGGAAACACCAGGTGAAATTGTTTTATTCAAGGGAAGATCATATAAAATATATCGCGGAATGGGCTCGCTTGGGGCAATGGCAAGAGGTTCGGCGGATCGATATTTTCAACAAGATGTTATGGATAAAATGAAACTTGTTCCAGAGGGTGTTGAAGGAAGAGTTCCATATAAGGGCTCTGTGGTTGATGTTATTCATCAATTGGTTGGTGGTTTAAAATCGGCTATGGGTTATACAGGTAATGCAAATTTACAAAATATGAGAACAAATTGTAATTTTGTAAGAATTACTAATTCTGGATTGAGAGAATCTCATCCTCATTCAATTACAATAACCAGCGAATCGCCAAATTATACTACCGAAAATTGATTTTTATCTCAAAATGAAATCTGACAAAATAATTAAAAAAAATGCTTGATATTTTTTTTTACAAAAATAAAATGTTAATAAGTGTAAATATCAAATAATATTTTTTCTTATGAAATTTTCAAAAATTATCGCTAAACTAATGGTTTTTTCTTTTTTAACCTTTTCAACCTTGGCAATTTTGGTCACTACCACCTCACCTGCTAATGCAACAATAGTTGATGCAACTTATAATGTAAGTTCAAACTCATTAACCAGAGTTATGTGTAACGCTCTTAAAATTGTAACTGGATCTGCCGGTAAAACCTTTGCTGCATTCGCAATTATTGCTGTAGGTATCGGTTTCTTCTCTGGTAAAGTATCTTGGGGTTT
>JALREU010000115.1 GCA_023256705.1 Rickettsiales bacterium | reverse complement strand
TTGCTATTGAATAATTACCCATATTTGCCCCCGTTGTTAGTTTAATTAAGTCCATTTTTTTCAAGATGATGTAAATAATTTTTATATTCATCCTCTGTAATGTTAAAACTTGGTCTTGTAAGCTCTAAAGCTATGCAAGATACTGTTAGAATTATTAAAATTATTGTTTTCATAGTTTATAGTTTTAAGTTAATATTAATTAAATAATTTAAACTGCTTCGCGCGGGTTTTGCTCGCAAAATTCACATGTTGGATTATTTTCTATAAATTTATGTGATAAAAGAGTTAAAAGTTGCTTCAATTTATCTTTATCATTATTTAAGTAAGCCTTTAATCTTATTGTATTATTATTGATTTCATCAAGAATATCATCAAGATTGATATTAATATATTTCTCAATATTATCTCTCTCATCTTCTTTTGATGCGATTTTGCTATAAATTGTTTCAATAATTCCATCGCTTGCATCTGCATAGACTGCCCACACGTCAGCTTGAACTTCATAATTTAAATCATACTGACCATTCTGGAATGCTAAAGTTCCGAGTCTTATATTAATGTCATTATCAATAAGTCGATATTTAGTTTCAACTTGATAGCTGTCAAAATCTTCTTGTTCAATAAAATGATAAATTTTTGTATTAGTTTCAATTTTCATAGTTATAAGTTAGTTAAGTTAATATTTAAGTAAAAATTATTTATATATTTAATTTATATTTTTAATTTTTACGATAACAATAATATTAATGATAAAAATTTTAATGTCAATAGCTAAAATGATTATTTTATAAATATTTCTAAAATAGTTTATGGAGTCAATAAAATCAAGGGTTCAGTTAGTGTTTCAAAATGATAAAATAAAAAAAAATGATTAAGCAAGAAAAAAAAATAATTAAATAAAATGAGATTAGGAGTTAATAGGAATTATTAAGAATATTATAAATTAAAGTAAAAAAAAGTGGCAAAATTAAATGTCAAGTAAATTATTTAAAAATATTTTCATTTTCTCAAAAAAATACAATCAGCCAAAATCAAGGCTTCAAAAATGAGTTTGGGGCGATGAAGTCAATAAAATCAATGATGCTTGCAAAATAAAAAATAATTGTTATAATATTCTTATTATTAGAATCTTAAATAAAATAAGATGAAGTTAAAAAGAATCTTTAATAAAAAGAAAAAAAGATTCTCTTTAAATAAATAAACATAGTCTTGAGCGAAAGCGAAAGACACTCCCCTTGGGGGGTTAGGGGGGGATGCTACGGACTAGAAGAAGAAAGCAGATGAAGAATAAGAAGAAGAATAATAATAAATTATAGTCGCTAAAGCTATATCTTTAAAAAGATTAATTAAAATATTTATGAATTTAGAAGAAAAAAAGGATTTAATAAACAATTTATTAATTAGAAGATTGAGAAAAATTAGTGAACCAATAAAAATTAAAACTAGAATTATTCGTAAAGATAGAGAAAAAAAAAGAATCGCATTAATTGATTTGTTCGCAGTTAAAAACAATAAAAAGAATTTTAAAAATATTTATAATTATTAAAATGACAGAAATTGACAAATTAAAAAAAAGATTAAAAAAAGTAGCAACAAAACCAAAATTAATTGGGGTCAGAATTTCTAAGATTGAGAAAAAAAGAAAAAAAAGAATAGTTCATAATCCTAAAGAATTTTCTGAAAAATATTTAATTTTATAAAAAACTATTGATTTTAAAAAAAATAGTTATTAATTTTAAAGATGTATCAAAATAAATCATTAACTTAAATTTAAAAAAATTATGCAAGAAATCGCTTGCAGTCAAGACAATCCGCCAAAAAAAATTAGCAAAAGACAAAATCTCTTAAATAATGCAGATGATATAATTGAGATGATTAGCAATAATAATAGTTATAGGACAATTGCGAGTAAATATAATGTAGATGTGGCGGAGGTGTTTTGGTTCGTCAATCAATCTCAACATAGCGCGCAAGCTAAACAAGCGCTACAAATTGCAAGCTATGATTTAATTGACAAAGCTCAACAGGCAATTGAATCAATAGAAGATGAGTCAAGCAATGCAAGAGTTGCAAGACAAAGGGAGCTAAAAAACATTTTCATTTATAGAGCCCAGTGCAAAAATCCAAAAGAATTCAATTTAAACTATCGAGAAGAAAAACAAGAAACTAATAATAATATTATAACTCCGCAACTTACACTAAAAGTTGTTAATAATTCTGAAAATCAATTAAAAATTACAAATAATGATGAAAATAATTAAAATATCTTTATTAACATTAATTTTATTAGTTTCTATTAATAAATATAGTTTTGCTGAGTGTCGTTGTGTTTGTATTAATCGTGAAGTTGTGCAAATGTGCGACTCTCAATATGATTATTATGCTTATTGCTACAATAAAAGATGCTAACAATTATTAGAAGTTAATGCAAAATAATATTGTAAACTTTGAACTTCAAGAAAAACAATCTATTTGTTGGACTAGTCCCGCAACTGAAATATTATATGGCGGTAGCGCTGGCGGGGGTAAGTCTCACGCAATGCGAGTTATTGCTATAATGCTTGCTTTTAGTGTTCCAAATCTTCAAATCTATTTGTTTCGTAGAGTGTTCGCCGACTTGCTTAAAAACCATGTCGAAGGGGCAACAGGCTTTAGGGCTTTGCTTGCTCCTTGGCTCAAGCAAAAACAAGTAAAAATAACTGAAGAGGAAATTTCGTTCCAAAATGGTGCAAAAATTTATCTTTGTCATTGCCAACACGAAAAAGATGTCTATAAATATCAGGGGGCAGAGATGCAAGTGATATTAATTGATGAGTTGACACACTTCACAGAGAAGATTTACAAGTTTTTAAGAGGTAGGGCAAGGCTGGGCGGTGTTGTAGTGCCAGATAATCTAAAACATAAATTGCCCTTGATTTTATGCGGTAGCAACCCCGGCGGAATTGGGCACGAATTTGTCAAGCAAATGTTTATTGATAACTGCGAGCCATTGCAAGTTCGAAAAATGCCAAATGAAGATGGCGGAATGCTACGGCAATATATCCCCGCTAGACTTGCGGACAATCCAATTCTAATGCAAAATGACCCACTCTATGCTGATAAACTTATGGGGCTTGGTGGTGCATTAGCAAAGGCAATGTTGGACGGCGATTGGGATGCAATAGAAGGGGCTTATTTTGATAATTACGATGCTTCTATACACTCAATAGAATATGTAAATGTTCCCAATTCTTGGTATAAAATACGAGCTTTTGACTGGGGTTATTCTCGCCCTTTCTGTGTGCTTTGGGGTGCTGTTAGTGATGGCTCGCTTGTTGATTGTGGAGGAATTAAAAGAAGTTTTGCAAGGGGTTCAATCATTGTTTATCGAGAATTTTATGGATGCAAGGGCAAGGCAAATGAAGGCTTAAAAATCAATGTTCCAGAAATAGCGAATACAATTAAAGAGCTTCAAAAGGGAGAGAAGATGGATTGTATGGTTGCTGACCCCGCTATTTTCGATGTCTCAAGTGGTGAATCAATCGCAAATCAATTTGAGGCACACGGAATCGGTTGGCTTCCAGCTGATAACAAGCGAGTTAATGGCTGGCAACAAATAAGGACAAGATTTAAAGGCAATGAAGATGAGCAACCTTTATTATATATTACTAAAAATTGTCGCAATCTATTAAGAACATTGCCATTGATGCAATATGATAATTCTAAGCCCGAGGATTTAAACACAGATTTAGAAGACCATGCAGTTGATACTTTGCGGTATTTATGTATGAGTCGCCCAATTGTCCCTGCTGAAACTAAAAAACCGATGACACTTGAAGAATCAATTGCTAAGCAATTTGAAGTGCAACGATTAATTGATGAAATAAAAAAACAAAATGAACTATTGACAAAAAGAAAATAATAAATAATATAAAAAAAATATGAACATGAATCAAATCGAAACACAAGACGAATTATCATCATTAACAGGCGAACGCAGGCTTGTTGATATTTGGCGTCGTGAAATTGAAAACGCAAAAAACTATCATGAGAAATCAAAAGAGATAGCTAAGCAATATCAAGAGCTTTACGAATCACAGGAGCAGGAGCAAGAAACTAGATTGTCTTTAAAATCAACATATCCTATTTTTTGGAGCAATACTCAAGTCTTACGCCCGCTTTTATTTTCTAAGCTTCCAAAAGCTAATATAACCCAATCTTTTTTCAATGATGATGAGATTTCAAGAATATCAAGCGAATTAGTTGAAAGATTAATTACTTATTTGCTAAAAGAATCTGATGCCGAAAATCAAATTGAGAAAATAAGAGATGCTTTTTTAGTCCAGGGAATTGGAATACCAAGAATTGTTTTTAT
>JALREU010000114.1 GCA_023256705.1 Rickettsiales bacterium | reverse complement strand
AATAAATCAGTCATTTTTTCAAAATAATACAATATAAATTAGTAAGGTTGACTCAATTTATAATGAAAAATAACATAATAATTATTGTTTTAATTTTATGATTTATTTTAAAAAGAATCATAAAAATTATTAATTGCCTCAAACGCAATTTTATAATTATTTTACAATAATTGCTTAACAAAATAATTAGCAATAAAAAAATCTTTTATAAATTCGGTATTATAGCTATGAAAAAAATTAATGTAATAATTGGAGAAAATGGACGAATGATAATTCCTGCATTTATTCGTAAAGAATTAGATCTAAAAGCGGGAGATGAGTTAGTAGTTAAATTATCACCTGAAAATGATATTGTGATCCATAGTCCAAAACAATCATTAAAAAAGCTTCAGGGTCTTTTTAAGAATTCGCATAAAATTTCTGCAAATGACTTTTTTCAAAATAATCATCAAGAACAAATTTAGTTATGAACAATAAAATAGTATTTGATACTTCGGCAATCCTTGCATTAATTAAAATGGAGCAAGGTCATGAAACTGTCGCTAAACATTTAGATAACGCAATTGTTTCTAGTGTAAATTTTTCTGAAGTTGCCACAATTTTAGCGCGCGAAGGATTTGGTCAAGATGAGGTAATTCGCTCGTTGAGTGATACTTTCTTGCATATTATTGATTTTGATAGTGAGCAAGCCGTTACGGTTGCATCTATCGATGAATTTACGCGTCATTACAATTTGTCTTTTGCGGATAAGGCATGTTTGGCACTGGCAAAATTTAAAAATTTACCAGTTTTAACTGCAAATAAATTATGGCGAAATTTGGATTTAAATATCGAAACTAAAACTATTTAACAATTTGGTAAATTTTTAGATTCATAAAAAATTAAGGTTCCGCAATCTCTTCATAAATTTTAGTTTTAAAAAGAATTAATGTATGTTTGTGTAGGTCGCCTAGGAAGTGTTGTGTCAACGCTAGTTTTGCTATAGGAAAATATTAGCTTAGAAAGACAGTGTAAAATTATTTAAAACAGTTATAAAAATTGAAATAAATTAATTTTTTGCTAAAAATTCTAGAATGGCTTGGCGAGTTGCTACCCCTGACTTGACCTGCTCTAAAATTAAAGAAATATTTTTATCATCAGCTAATTGCGATGAAATTTCAACTTCTCGATTAATGGGTCCCGGGTGCATAATTATTGGGTTATTGGCATTTTCAATTTTTTGATGGGTTAGACCATAAAATTTAAAATATTCTTGTGGTGACGAAATATATGATCCAATCATGCGCTCTTGTTGAATTCGAAGCATCATAATTACATCAGCATCCTTTACACCTTCGGTTAATTTGTCAAATATTTTTATATTCCAATTTTCCCACAACCATTTTTCGTAATCCTTTGCAATTAAGGTCGAGGGCATTACTACATTAATTTGACAATTATATTTTTTTAACAATTTAATATTTGATCTGGCGACTCTTGAATGAAGAACATCGCCACAAATTGCAATATTTAAATTACTTAAATTTCCCTTATATTTTTTGATAACAAAAGAATCTAAAAGAGCTTGTGATGGGTGTTCGTTGGTACCATCGCCAGCATTTATTAGTGAGCAATTTATATATTTTTTAAGCAATGAAATAATGCCGCTTGAATTATGACGAATAGCTACAAAATCTGGTTTCATGGCATTGATGGTTGATGCAGTATCGGTAATGCTCTCCCCTTTCTTAAGCGATGATAATGAGATATCCAAATTTACCACCTTTGCCCCCATTTTCTTCCCGGCAATTTCAAATGACATGCGGGTTCGCGTTGAATTTTCAAAGAAGAAATTAATTAGAATTTTGTTATTTAATATTTGGTGATGTTCATCAAAATTCACGTGAAAAAAATCAGCCCTTTTATGAATTAAATCAATATCATTTGTCGATAAATCATCAATTGAGATTAAATCTTTCATTGTTTTGAAATTATATGTTTAAAAATTTCTTCAAGGTCGGGCTGTTGTGTAGCGATATCTTTTATATGAATGCCATTTTCATAGATGATTTTTAAAATATTTTCAACATCAATTTTTTCAGGGTCGTAATTAATGGATATTTTTGAATTATTTAAATTTTTTACCTGAAGATTGGAAAGTTTTTCGCTGAGTTGAGCGATATTAATTTCTTGTTCAGTTGATATTATTATTTGCTTGTTACTTAGGATTTTCATCAAATTATCCTTGCTGTCATAGGCTATTAATTCGCCCTTATTGATGATGGCGATTTCATCACATAATTTTTCTGCTTCTTCGAGATAATGTGTTGTTAAAAGAATGGTGGTACCTGCTTGATTCAATTTTAAAACATAATTCCATAATTGATTGCGTAGCTCCACATCTACTCCAGCAGTTGGTTCGTCGAGTACTAAAATTTCGGGATTATGAACTAAAGCCTTGGCAACCAATAGCCTTCGACGCATTCCGCCCGAAAGGCTTCTTGGTGTTGATTTGGCTTTGTCTTGAAGTCCGAGAGCATTAATTATTTCATCTGTTCGACGATTTTTTTTGGCAATGCCATAATATCCGGCATAGATTTCTAAGGTTTCATAAACATTAAAAAACGGGTCAATTATTAGCTCTTGAGGAACTATGCCAATTTTAAATTTCGATTGAAGAGAGTTTTCATCAATATCAATTCCGGCAATTTTCACTTTACCTGAAGTTTTATTGACAAGACCAGCTAAAATATTGATTAAGGTTGATTTTCCTGCGCCATTTGGACCTAATAAGCCAAATATCGAACCTTTTTTTATTGAAAAACTAACATTTTTTAAAGCCTCTTTTGATGGCGATTTAGGATTTTTTTTATAAATTTTATTTAAATTGGTTATTTCAATGGCGTTTTCCATTTGTAAATTAATTTATAATTTGTTTGCCTTTAAGTAAATCTTGAAGCTCTCCAGTTTGAAACATTTCTTTAACGATGTCGCAACCGCCGATAAATTCTCCCTTGATGTAAAGCTGGGGTATTGTTGGCCAATCTGAAAATTCTTTGATAGCTTCACGAATTTCTGGATCGCTTAAAACATTGATATCTGTGAATTCAACTTTGAGATTTTTAAGCACTTGCGATACTACCGCTGAAAATCCGCATTGTGGAAAATCTTTGGTGCCTTTCATGTAAAGTACTACATCGTTATTTTTAATCGTTTCTTCAATTTTGTTAAATATATCTGTCATATTATGATTTAGTTTTAAGTTCAATAGCATGAAGCCTTGTGTGCAAGACTGATTCCAAGGCTAAATGCACAATTTTATGTTGTGCAATTTTAGATTTTCCAGCGAAAATGTCATCAATTATTTCAATTAAATAGTGATCTTCGTCACCAACGGTGTCGGTGATTTTAATATCGCCATTAGGGAATTTGTTTTGTAAAATTTCTAATAATTCGGTTTTTTTGATTGCCATTAGATTTTTAATAAATTTATTAAGCTTAAGGAAATAATTAATATCCCAACTATTATCATTATTAATTTTGCTGGTAATTTAGTGGTAATTTTAGCTGATATTGGGGCAATTCCAACTCCTCCAAGGACTAAGCCTGTGATTAATTCTGGATGAACTACTCCAATAAAAATTGCAAAGGAAAATCCTGTAAATAAGGTAACAAAAAATTCCGATGAATTCACTGAACCAATCACTTTTTTTGGTTCATGACCCGAGGAAATTAAAGTTGTGGTAACAACTGGTCCCCAACCTCCCCCGCCAATAGCATCAAGAGCTCCACCTGTTAAGGCTAATGCCGAAGTTTTTTTAATATTTACTTTTTTATCTTCAAATAAATTTTTCTTTACAGATTTGGCAATAATATAAATGCCCATTATAATCAAATAGACAGAGATTAATGGTTTTATGGTTTTGCCGTCGATATTTGTTAAAATTAGAACCCCGATTAATCCACCAATTATTCCAGGAAAAACTAGGCTTAGAAAAAGTTTTTTATTGATGTTATTTAGTCGCCAATGGCTAAGTCCTGATGCGCCTGTGGTAAAAATTTCAGCTATATGAACAGAGCTTGAAGTAATTGCCGGGCTAAAGCCTTGTGAAAGCATGAATGTTGTGGCAGTAACGCCGTATGCCATACCGATTGCTCCATCAATTGTTTGAGCAATTATGCCAATGGTTACGCCGTTAAGAAAATCTTTTTTATTAAACTCTTTACCTGTTTTGCTGTATAAATATGTGATGATGGCAATTATTGCAAAAACTAATAATGCAGTAAATAAATTCTGGAATTTTTTTAATAATTTATTTTCTTTCTGCATTATTAGTTTAATTTAATTAGCTAAAAAAACCTCTTCTTTTTTTTGGATTTTCGTCACGATCGCGATCATTTCTGCGTTCGCGTCTGTCATCTC
>JALREU010000113.1 GCA_023256705.1 Rickettsiales bacterium | reverse complement strand
GAACTTATCCAACTCCGAAGAAAAAACACATTTTCCGCCCGAAGATTCAAAACCAAGCCTTATGCCTCCAATCCCTGCGAATAAATCAATAAAATTGAAATTTTGATTATTTTTCATAATTTGCGTTTCTTTTTACTTAAAATAAAGTTTTTATGGATTGTTTATATTATTTTATTATAGGCAAATTATTTTGCACTTTTTATTTTAATTCTAAACAAATATAATTTAATATTTTTATTCCATACCCCCCAAATCAAAAACTAAACCAACAGTGATAGCCCTTGAGACATCATTGATTGCTGGCTTATTTTTAAAATCACGATAGCGACGCTTTTCAAAATTATGACGAATTTCAAAAGACGTTTTTTGATTCAAGCGATAAATTAAACTAGTTCTCAATTCATAATCGACACTCATTTTGTCTAAAAATAAAAAACTTCTTTGATTTAGTGTAAGATTATCCGCCAACTTAAAATTAATTCGACTAGAAGCAATAAAATCAACCCTTGTTGGCATATCCTTTACAACATAATTTGAAACACCAACATCAAGCTCCCATTTATCTTTGAAAAAAATATATCCACCTCCGCCTGCGGTGCGATGATCATAGTAATAGCTTGATAATTCATCATATAGCAAGCGATGATATAATACCCCATAAAATTGCGATGAAAATAAACGAATTTTATTTGCTAAGGTAAAATCAACAGCTTGCGAGGTTTTGATATTAAAGCGTTTTTTACTGCCAGTGCCAACATCTTTTTGATCCATTTTATAGTCAAAATTTACTTCGTGAATAAAACGATAACTTTGAAATAAATATCTGCTATCAAAGGTTTGGTTTGTCGAAGATTTATCTGAAGAATATCCACCCGTAAATGACAAATATTGTTTGGCTCGGTTGCCTTTGTAAAATTTTTTTCCCCTTGGGGTAGTTATTGCTTCGCGTTTTGAGCGGGATTCAACTGCAAAAGCATGGTGATGACAAATAAAAACCAAAAAGAAAATAATTTTAATTTTGGTAATTTTCAAATAATTAATTTTTGAAAAATACATGAATTTTAAACTAGGTTTGTTGTAGTGGGTAAATTACGGGGATTTTAATCTAATTTAGGGGGAAGGTTTTTTAGTAGATAAATAAGTTTTGGGTTTATTTGTGGTGTAAATATTTATTTAGCGAACAGGAGCTGGAGCAACTGGAGCCGGAACTGGCGCTTGCACAGGATCAGCCGAAGGTGCTGGAGCTACTGGAGCAACTTGCCCTTGAACTGCTGGCTGTGCTGGGACTTGAGTTGGGTCAACATTATCAAGATTTTCAATTGCAGGAGGAGCATTTGGATCAATTGGCTCTTCACCAGTGATTTGGGCTTCGCCATTTTCATTTGATAAATCTGGTAATTCTACCTCTTGTTCATCTTGAGTTTGTAACCAGCTCATACGCGATTTAATGCCATCTGAATATTTGACACCTAAAAAGAAAGAGAAAATTAAAAGAGCAATTATAACGATTACTTCAACGGTTTTAATCATATGTTTATATTAAATTAAGTTAGTAAAATTAAATAGTTAAATAAAAAATAATTTAATTATTATTTATTAGCTATTATTTAAATTCAAGAGTTTTTTAAAAAAACCTTACAAAATATTTAGAATTGGATGTTCAATATAGCGACGAAGAGCTTTCAAAAATTCAGCTCCAACCGCTCCATCAACCACCCTATGGTCTGACGATAAAGTAACATTCATAGTATGTCCAATTCGAATATGACCATGCTCAACCACGGGCTTTTCAACTGCTCTAGCTACCGCTAAAATACAGCTTTGTGGAGGATTAATTATGGCAGAAAAATTATCGATTCCAAACATTCCTAAATTTGAAATACTAAAAGTTCAACCTTGAAATTCTTCTGGTGTCAATTTGCCATCACGAGCTTTTTTGGCAAGTGCCTTAGCTTCTTTAGAAATTTCTTGAATTGATTTTTGGTCGGCATTTTTAATGATTGGTGTAATTAAGCCACCATCTATTGCCACCGCCATAGAAATATCAATATTGTTATAAACTAAAATACCATCATCGCTCCATGAAGAGTTGGCTTGCGGAACCTTTTTCAAAGCCATAGCAACGGCTTTGATTACTAAATCATTGATGGAAATTTTGTAAAGAGGATTGCCACTTTCATCATGAGGAGCAACTTCATTTATGGCATTTCTAAGTTCGTTTAACTTATCAACTTTAAGTTCACAAGACAAATAAAAATGCGGAACATTTTGCTTAGATTCCAAAAGTCTTTTAGCAATAACTTTGCGAATATTATTATTTTTAATTACATAAAATTCTTGTGGATGGCGATGAACCACACCTGATTTTGCAGATCCGCTTTTTACAAAATTAAGCACATCATCTTTAATCACTCTTCCTTTCGGACCTGATCCAGAAATAGCGCTAATATTAACTCCCTCTTCTTTGGCAATTCTTTTGGCAAGTGGACTCGCTTTAATAAAATTATCAATTGAAACAACTTGATGATGAGAGCTTGCAACCTGAATTTCAGGGGTTTTAACCTCGGTTGGCGCAGAATTATTTTGGCTTGCTTTTGGAGCTGGAGCCTCTTTGGCTATGGCTGAAGACTGATAATTTTCTAAAACTTTTTTATCTTCTCCCTCTTCAAGTATTAAAGCGATACAGCTATTGACAGCAACATTTTCAGTGCCTTGCTGGATAAGAATTTTTCCTAAAATTCCTTGATCAACCGCTTCAACTTCCATAGTGGCTTTGTCAGTTTCAATCTCAGCGATAACCTCACCTGCCTTGATTTTATCTCCCTCTTTTTTTACCCACTTGGCTAAATTGCCCTCTTTCATTGTTGGCGAAAGAGCTGGCATCAAAATTTCAATTGGCATATTTTTTTTAGAATTATTTTAAAAAAATTTTTAAAAATTATATTTTTAGGTCATTAAAAAGTCTAGCAATTATTTTTAGTTTATGAAGTTTTATTGTAATCAAAAGCGTCGCGCAAACCCTCGCTAATAAAAACTAAAATTGACAAAATTAAGGTTGTTATTACAAATCCCGATATTCCCAACCAATATGCTGTTATATTATTTTTTCCTTGCGACAATAACTCGCCAAGCGATGGCGAACCCACCTCCAAACCCATTCCTAAAAAATCCAAAGCAGTCAAGGTGGTAATTGATGATGCCACCAAAAAAGGAAGATTAGCCAAAATAATTGGCGTAGTGTTTGGCAAAATCTGTCGCAAAATAATCCATGAACTTCGCGCTCCCAATGCTTGGCTTGCCTTGACATAATCAAAATTTCGTAGGCGTAAAAATTCGGCACGAACAAATCCTACCACCGAAACCCAGCTAAATAATAACATAATGACCAGTAGCGAAAAAAACCCCGGCTGGATCATTGAAGAAAAAATTATCAACAAAAACATCAATGGCAGGCTCGACCAAATTTCAATAAATCTTTGCATATATAAATCCAACTTACCCGCATAAAATCCTTGAATTGCCCCCAAATAAATTCCAATAATTAAAGAAAAAAAACTTAAGACGACACCAAATGCTAGAGATATTCGCACTGCATAAATGATTCGAGTCAACACATCTCGACCTTGATCATCTGTTCCTAGTAAATTTTCTGGAGTTGGCTTAGAGGGCGCAGGCTTGATTAATTTTAAATTGATGGTGTCTGGGCTGTAGCGAATGGGGGCAAAAATTATTAAGCCATTTTGCCTAATCAAATTTTGCACGAAAGGGTCGAGGTAATCGGTACTTGATAATAAATTTCCCATGAAAGTAGTCTCTGGATAATCTTTAAAAATTGGAAAATAATAATTATTGTTAAACTTCACCAATATTGGCTTCTCATTAGCTATAAATTCTGCAAAAAAAGAAATAATAATTAAGAAAATCAAAATATTTAACGACCAAAAAGCCTTGCGATTTTTTTTAAATTTTTGCCAAAAAATATTATTTTTTTTCATTAATTCTAGAAATTAATTGATCAATTATTGGCATAATTTTGTTTAAATTAATGTAAAAATATTGCCAAATAAATTCGTTATTTTCACGATATTCTTCGCGATTCAAATCGAGCAAATTTGTAATTCTAATAAAATCCTTACTGCCATATTTTTTAGAAAATATTTCTAAAAAAACTAAATCATTTGAGGCAAAAATTAAATTAGTAAAACCAGCTCCATGAGTGCCAATAATTAATTTCGCTTGATAAAAAATTTCGATTTGCTGTTTAAGCGATAGACCCTCTAACTCAATAACTTCAAAGCCTCTTTGCAATAAATTTTCTATCAAAGATTTTTCGTTGATAGTTTGGCGGAGTCGAGCCTTTCTTCTAGTGATATAAATTAATTTTTTATTATTATTTGCTAATGCATCATTTGTTGAAGAAATTTGGTATTTTTTTAAAAAAATATCACGCAAAAAATTCATAATTTGAGCGATTTTTTTATGACGAATATGATC
>JALREU010000112.1 GCA_023256705.1 Rickettsiales bacterium | reverse complement strand
ATTTTTAATTTTTACGATAACAATAATATTAAGCATAAAATTTTTAATGTCAAGAGCTAAAATGATTATTTTATAAATATTTTTAAAATAGTTTATGGAGTCAATAAAATCAAGGGTTCAACTAGTGTATCAAAATGATAAAATAAAAAAAATGATTAAGCAAGGAAAAAAATAATTAAATAAAATAATATAAAATGAACTTGACAATATTGTTAACATAATTATATTAATTGTGCGGAGTAATTAACCGTATCCAGCATTGGAATATCTTGTTTGTAGCTTAGAGCTAAAACTCTAAGCTAAATAAGTTAGTTTCAACTCGATATACTAACAAGATAAGTTAAAGTAATTAACTAACATTGCTCTACCATCAATAAAATAAAAAGAGCCCGAGTTCTAGTGGCATTAATGCGAGAAACTTACTCAAAATGATTTTGAAAGCTAAAGTAATTATTTAGTCTCTGATGGATAAAAGTGATATAACCTTTGATGTCGTTTGCTTGGCTACAAAGGACTTAGATTAAGACCGTCTGGAAATGGGATTCAGAAGTGAAAAAGGAGATACCAAACCTGCCTCTTGATTGCAAAATCAAGCTTCTAAGCAAAACTGTAAAAAAACGGCGAGCGAAAACTCAGTTTAAAGCAGTAATTTTCGAGTATGGGATTACTGTTTCTCCAGCTCGCTCAAATCTAGTTTAAAGTTATAAATAAACTTCTATAAAATGACTGATATTTTAATAACTGATTTTGTTGATAAAGAAAAATTAAAACATCAATTAATTGAAAGTGTTTGGAAACCTAATATTAAAACTTACATTTGTCGGAAAGATAGGCAACCAAAAAGAAAGTTGTTGATTAATTTAGAAGTTAATGATATTAATAAAATTGTTAAAAAACTAAATAAAAAAAAATATGTCAGAAGAACAAAATCTAGTCGGTAGACCAAAAAAATTTAAATCGGTTGAAGATATGGCAAAAGTCATAGATGATTATTTTGAAAAATGCGAAAATAGAATTATTGCTAAAACTGATAAAGATGGTAATATCATTAATGTTCCAAGCCCAGCACCAAAACACATTCAGGGGCTTTGTGTTCATTTGGATATCTCAAGAGAAACGCTTTGTGATTATGAAAAAAACCCTGAATTTTCTGACACGATTAAACGAGCCAAGCGGAAATGCGAGTCTTATGCAGTAGACCAGTGCTTTGAGGGTAAACATGGAAACAAAGCTGATTTTATTCTTAAAAATGGTTATGGTTGGAGTGATAAAACAACAATTGAACAAACTAATATTACAAAAATTATAAGAGATGATATAAAATAATGGTTAGCTTAAGCGAGAAAATCGCACCAGTTTTTTTTGAAGTTCATAAAGCAATAAGAGATGAAACCCACGATGAATTCTGGTTGCACGGTGGGAGGGGTTCAACTAAATCAAGTTTTATTTCTATTCAAATAATTCTTTCAATTATTAGAGACACAGAAGCCAACGCTATTGCATTTCGTAAAGTATCAAGAACAATTAGGGATTCAATTCAGGGTTCATTAAATTGGGCTATTGATGAATTAGGTGAAAGTGAAAATTTTGATTCAATAAGTTCACCCGCTGAGATAACCTATTTACCGACAGGGCAGAAGATTATTCTAAGAGGTTTAGACGAACCAAAAAAACTCAAATCAATCAAATTAAGGAAAGGTTATTTCAAAATACTTTGGTTTGAAGAAGCTGATGAGTTTGATGGCGATTCAGAAATTAGAAGTGTAGAACAATCAGTATTAAGGGGTGGACAAAAATTTATTGAATTTCTAAGTTATAACCCGCCAAGAAATCCAAATCACTGGATAAATAAGATGGCTAAAGAAGCTGGTAATAAATTTATTCATCACTCTACTTATTTAGATGTTCCAAAAAATTGGCTAGGCGATAAATTTTTTAAAAAAGCAGAACAACTTAAAAGAAATAATTATGAAACCTATTGCCACGAATATTTGGGCAAATCCATCGGCAATCCAAAAGAATTAGTTTTTTCGGAAAAATATGAAGTAAGAGATTTTATAACCCCGTCATTATCTGAGGTTTATCAAAATAGATTTTTCTTTGGTGCGGATTGGGGTTATGCAACAGACCCCTGTGTTTTGGTAAGATGTTTTATAAAAGATGAATGTTTGTGGATTGATTATGAATGCTACAAAATTAAGGTTGAAATCGATCATATTGGAAAAGTTATTTTTGACAAAATACCAGAATCTAAAATTTGGCAAATAGAAGCTGACTCATCAAGACCAGAAACAATATCAAATTTAGTTCGACAAGGATTTAAAATAAGAGGTGCAAAGAAATGGGCTGGAAGCGTTGAAGATGGTATTGAATATTTAAAAAATTTTAAAAAAATTATTATTCATAATCGTTGCGTTAATATCGCTAAAGAGTTTGAAAATTACTCATACATAGTTGATTCCGAAACAAAAGAAATATTGCCAAAAATAAACGATAAAAAAGAACGAATAAAAGAAAAAGAAGGCGATGAAATGGGAATTAAAGACGATGGAATAGACGCTTTAAGATATGCTCTTAGCACTTACATCAGAAAATCTCCCATTTTACATGCCTTTTGATAATCATAGTATTTTTATTACACTTTTCAAATTATCGTTATATTTTTAATGTTTAAAATTAATTTTAAAAAAAATGCTTTTCTTTAGAAAAAAACCTGAAAAAAAAAGTTATGATTGGAGGGATTTAAGTTTTTTTAATATTCTTTGCAATGACTATAAATCAACAAACAATGCAAAAGAATTTATTGAGTTCTTTATTGATTCTTGCCCAGTCTTTACAGCAACAACATTGATTGCTGATGCGATAAGCTCTATTGAAATTGTTTTAAAAGATAAAAAAACAGGTGATTTTATCTATAATCACGAATCTTTAAAATTATTAAATAATCCAAATCCATTTACAGACGGTCAATTATTCTTAAAAGAATTAGCCTCATTTTATTTATTAACTGGCAACAATTATTTAAACATAATCGGAGAAACCAAGCCAATTGAAATAAATAATATTAACCCTCAAGATATAACAATACTTGCGGGACAAGATGGATATCCAGATGAATACACAAAAAATTCTAATACAAATTCAGCAATTTATAAAAGAACAGCAGATAAAAGATTTTTAGATGCGAGAAAAAATGAGTTATTGCATTTAAGAAATTTTAATCCTAAATATTCATCAACTAACCTTGTTGGCTCTAGTGCTTTCTTGGGTTGTCAATTAGAAATAAGTCAATACATTCTTGCAAGCATTCATAATAATTCTTTACTCAAAAATGGTGCAAGACCAAGTGGGATGCTTACTTACAAAGGCACTAATGATTTATCGCAAGACCAAATTGACTCAATTAAAAGTGTTTTAAAAACTAAATTATCAGGTGCAAAAAATGCAGGTGAACCAGCTTTTTTAGGTGGTGATTTTATGTGGCAACCATTATCGGAATCAATGAAAGATATGGATTTTCCAAAACTTAAACAATCAGTATCCGAATCGAGTTATACAGCTTTAAAAATTCCATTGCCAATGATTAGTCCTGAAAATATGAGTTTTGCTAATATGGATGCCTCAAAATATGCTTTTTATGATAATGCAGTGTTGCCAGTTGTTAAAAGAATATTAAAGTTTTTAACAATTAAACTCTTAACTCGATACAAAAACACCGAGGGGCTAGAATTTTCTTATGATGAATCAGCAATTGAAGCTTTAGAATCAAGAAAATTTGAAAATGCTAAAATTGCAAGTCAAGCAGGAGTATTAAGCGATAATGAGATTAGGGCAATGATTGGTTATGAAGCAATAAGTGGTGGTGATACAATATATAAGCCATCTAATCAATTGCCAGTTGGTCAAGATATAAACACCGCAGATAATAGAGATGAACCAATGGCAAAAGCTGAATTTATTAGAATAATGCAAGAGCAGAAAAAACAAAGTGGCGACAGACTTTACAACGATGAATATATCGAACTAAAAGTAAAAGAATTTTATGGAAATTGATGTTCGCAAAAGAAAGCTAGAAGCAAATGCATTGCCAAAAATTAAGGCAATATTTCGTAATATGACAAATGATGCTGAAAATATCTATCGTAAAAACGGCACGATAAATACACAAGTATTAGCAAATAATTATTATCCTGAATTTCTAAAAGAAATTAGGGATATAATGAGAAAAACAGTTAAGGAATTTGGTTTTAGCTTAAGAGAAGATTTACAAAAAAAAGGATTAAATTTTGGGATAGATTTAGAAATAAAAGAAATTACAGACCCAAGAGTCGATGACAAACTAAAAGAAATCAACACACAATTTCAAGAATCGGCGACTTTTTTTATTGCAAATGAAAGCGAAACTCAAGCGAGATATATTACAGAGACAAACGCTAAAGAAATATTAACAGCAATATCACAAGAAGAGATTAAGTTTACTACTCAAAAGGCATTACCCGAGTGGATAATTATTGCCAGAAATATTAAAATAAACTTACTGGATAAAA
>JALREU010000111.1:4274-4653 GCA_023256705.1 Rickettsiales bacterium | reverse complement strand
TGAGGCTATTAAATGAGCCAACCGCAGGCGCTTTAGCCTTCGGATTAGACAATAAAGCTATCGGTACCTATCTAGTTTATGATTTGGGGGGTGGAACTTTTGATGTTTCGGTATTAAAAATCACCAATGGAGTTTTGCGAGTAATTGGTGTGGCAGGTGATAATAATTTTGGTGGCGATGACATTGATGAATTATTGATTAAGGCGGGCTTTGAAAATGCCAAAGAAATTAAAGAAAATCTAAGTTTTCAAGACAGCTATAATTCTTTAACTAGGGCTAAATTTGATGAAATTATTTTTAACAAAATTCAAAATACCATCGAAATTGCTAAAGATTTAATTATCGATTTAGAGCTTGATAAATCAAAGCTCGATGGCAT
>JALREU010000111.1:0-4264 GCA_023256705.1 Rickettsiales bacterium | reverse complement strand
AGAATTCCATTGATTTCAAGTGAGTTGAAAAAGTTTTTTGGTGATAAAATATTGACCAATCTTGACCCTGATCGGATTGTTGCAATCGGGGCTTGTTATCAGGCGCATAATTTATCTGGACAAAAAAATAATTTATTGCTTGATGTTAATCCGCTATCGCTTGGAATTGAGATGATGGGCGGGATTGTCGATAAAATTATTTATCGTAATTCCACTATTCCAATTTCTAAAAGTAAAGAATTTACCACTTACGCAGACTATCAAACCGCCATGAAGTTTCATATTGTGCAAGGCGAGCGTGAACTCGCTAAGAATTGCAGATCGCTGGCGAATTTCGAGGTAAAAAATATTCCCGCTTTTAAGGCAGGAATTGCGCGAGTTAAAATTACTTTCACTCTTGATGCTGACGGTCTTTTAACAATTACTTCGGAAGAAAAATTTACTTCGCAAAAGCAAGAAGTTGTGGTGAAGCCAAGTTTTGGTTTGCAAGAAAATGAGGTTAAAAATATTTTACTTAATTCGCTTGAATATTCAAAACAAGATATTAGGGAGCGTTTGTTAATTGAATCAAAAGTTAAAATCAATAAGGATCTGGAGTTATTAAAACAAGATTTACAAAATTCAGAGCTAAATATATCATCAATACAAAGAGTAGAATTAAACAAATTGATTCAGCAAATTGAAGATGGTATCACTCAAAATCTTTCTCGAGATGAACTTAATTTACTTCACGATAATTTACTTAAAAATTGTGAAAATATAATTTTACAAAAAGTTAACCAAGCATTGAGTGATAATGTTCGTGGCAAAAATATCGATGCCGATGAATTTAAATAATTATCTTGAAAAAAATATTCTTCGATTCAAAAATAATAAGGTTGAAAGCAATATAAAACTAATGAAAAATGGCATTAATTCGATAATTAAATCGCGATAAATTACTCGATTTTTTACGCCATAAAAAACAATATAAGGATGATCAATTAGCTTGCTTGCCACGACAAAATTACCATTTTTCTTTAAAACATTAAATGGACTAAGGACGCTATTTTTATGTTCAGGATTATATTTTTTGATTAGGTTTAATATTTTTTTATTTTCTGAAAAAGTTTTTTTCTTTGACTCCAAAATTAATTTTTTTTCTGAGTTGAAAATCGCAAATCTCCCTTTAAAATTATTTTCAATTTCAAATAAATCAATCAAGGCTTCAATTTTAACGCTTAAAACTGATGTGCCGAGGTGATATCCTTTTTCGCCAACCAAACCAACCGCCACAGGAAGAATATTTTGCCCACTTAAAGCGCCAACTACTGATGTTCCAACTTGAAGTTTCCATGGATTATGTTGAGTTTTTTCTAGATAATCTCGTGATGATAAATCTATTGGCTTTAAAACTTTACCGGCACTGCTGGCAATTAAATATTTATTGCTATCAATCCAATAAAGCATGGCATCGTAATAGATTTCATTGGCATTTTGATTTTGATTGCGAACTCTATCGATAGATGACAATATGTCTACTGCCTGCGAACCAAAGGATTTGGTTTTTAAAATATCGTGATTAACCGAATTAAGAAGTAATTGCGAATAATTTAAAAAACCTTGATAGTGACTTGCGATTTGATTGGCTATCGCCATATATTCGTTGGTTTTTTGCTGAATCAAGCTCTGATATTTTTGATAAGAAAAATAAAAAATATTGAGATAAAAAACCAAAAAAATTAATAAAAATTTACCTTTATTATTGAGATTGCTTGAAGAATATATCGGTTTTTTCTTGGAAAAATTACTCAATTTTCTGATTTTGTTATTGGGTTTAAGAAAATTTTGGAATCTATAATCTTTTTTAATAAAATTTTTCATAATTATTTACTAAATTATTTTCTAACTTTTCTAGGTAAGGCAAAAAAAGTGCTTTCTTCGATACCGTTCATATCGCTAACTTTGATTTCGCTTTTACTGATTTCGGTAATTTTTTTAACAACCTCTTGAACTAATATTTCTGGCGCCGAAGCCCCAGCGGTAAGTCCAATTTTATTGACATTTATAAACCAATCTTCCTGAAGATCTTGTTCTGAATTAATTAAATATGATGGCAAACCAAATTCTTCACCTAAATCACGAAGTCGATTAGAATTTGATGAATTTTGAGCGCCAATTACTAGCAAAATATCAACTATTTTGCATAGGCTACGAACTGCGTCTTGACGGTTTTGGGTGGCATAGCAAATATCTTTAGTTGCTAAACCTTTTTCAATTGATGGAAATCTCGACTCCAAAATATCAACAATTTTTTTGGTATCGTCAACACTCAGGGTAGTTTGCGAAACAAAAGTAATTTTGGCATCAGTTTTAATTTGAATATTTCTAGCATCATCTTCATTAGTAACCAGTATTACAGGCTTTTTGACTCTTCCGGAAGTTCCTTCAACCTCAGGATGTCCTCGGTGACCAATTAAGATAATTTCATAATCCTCTTCTTCAAATTTTTTAGCTTCACGATGCACTTTACTAACCAAAGGGCAGGTAGCATCAATTACATCTAAGCCTCTATTATTAGCATCTTCTTCAACCTTATCAGATACGCCATGAGCTGAAAAAATAGTAATGGCTCCTTGAGGAATTTCGTCAACTTCACTGACAAAAATTGCCCCCTTTTTTTTGAGCGACTCAACCACATATTTATTGTGAACAATTTCGTGACGAACATAAACTGGGGAGCCAAATTTTGCGATAGCCTTTTCAACAGTTTCTATCGCTCTGGTTACTCCAGCGCAGAATCCACGGGGTTTAGCAAGAATAATTTCCATAAGTTTTATGACATTTCTAACATTTTCTTTAACGGCTTTTCAGCCTGTAACCTAAGGGTTTCGCTTAAAATTAATTCGCCACCAAAGCGAGATTTATTTTCTAGCTTAATTACTTCATGTAATTTTTCTATATCATTAAGTTGCATGTAAGGGCAATTATTGCAAGCACTGCAACCACTGTTATTCAAAAAAGGACAGTCGTAAAATTTAGCGCTTGGATTAACTTTATTCATTTGATGAATGATATGCGGTTCGGTTAATACAATAAATTCTGCGCCTTGATTGTTTTTTACATAATTGAGTAGCGATGAAGTTGAGCCAATGTGGTTGGCATATTTAAGTAAATCTTCAGGACATTCTGGATGTGCAATGGTTTTGGCATTTGGGTATTTTGCACTTAGTTTAATTAACTCTCTCTCGCTAAATTGCTCATGAACAATACAGCTCCCATGCCATAAAATCATATCTCGACCGGTTTTTTTCATGATAAAGCGACCTAAATGTTGATCCGGTGCAAAAATAATTTTTTTATGGAGCGGAATTTGTGAAATAATTTTTTCAGCATTGCTTGAAGTAACTATAATATCGCTTAAAGCCTTGATTTCTGCGGAACAATTAATATAGGTGATGGCGATGGCATCGGGGTTTTGTTCGCGAAATTTGGCAAAATCATTGGGCTTGCAAGAATCTTCTAAACTGCAACCAGCTTTAAAATCAGGTATTAAAACTTTCTTTTGTGGCGATAAAATTTTGGCGACTTCAGCCATGAATTTGACGCCACAAAAAATAATTTCGTCGGCATCTGTGGAGCTGGCTTTTCTTGATAAATCGAGGGAATCTCCAACAAAATCTGCAATATCTTGGATTTCTTCATCTTGGTAAAAGTGAGCAAGAATCACGGCATTTCGCTGTTTTTTTAGGGATAAAATTTCTTCGATTAGTTGATTGTTATTTGATAAATTCATATTAAATTAATCCTAAAATTTGATAAACATCATTGCGGGTTTTTGAAGCTGTTTGCTCTGCAAATTCTTTGCCTTCAAGAAATATTTTGTCTAAGAAGTCTTGATTTGCAATTAATTCATTGATTTTTTTATTTATTGGCGAAAGCTCAGAAATTAAGAGTTCCGCCAAATCTTGTTTGAATTTTCCATAGCCAGAATTTTGATAAATTTCAGCAATTTCAATTGGATTTTTGCCATTGAAGGCGCTAAAAATGTTAAGTAAATTAAAAAGTTCTGGTCTGGATTCGTCGTAAGAAATGTGATTTAAAGAATCGGTTTTAGATTTTTTTATTTTTTTCAAAATATCATCGCTGGTATCAAGAAGATTGATGCGAGAAATTTCAGCTGGGTCAGATTTGCTCATTTTTTTATTACCGTCTTGCAAAGACATTATTCGCTTTGTTTCTTTAATTATCAACGGTTCTGGCAATTTGAAATAATCAACATCAA
>JALREU010000110.1 GCA_023256705.1 Rickettsiales bacterium | reverse complement strand
TGCTAATACCTTACGCAAAAAATTAATTAGTGAAGGCTCTATTTTTCAATCCACAATGGATACCGAAGTTATTATTCATTTAATTGCAAAAAGCCAAAAAAATTCACTCCAAGAAAAAATTATTGATGCAACCTCTCAAGTTGAAGGGGCTTGTTCGTTGGTTATAATCTCCAAAGAAGGAATTATTGCTATGCGTGATCCTTTTGGAGTAAGGCCACTCAGTATCGCAAGGCTTGGTGATGCCTATGTTATTGCCTCGGAAACCTGTGCATTCGATATTGTAGGGGCAAAATTTGAACGCGATATAGAACATGGCGAAATGGTTATAATCAATGATTCAGGTCTAAAATCCTTGAAGCCTTTTAAACCTCAACCATCAAAATTTTGTATTTTTGAATATGTATATTTTGCAAGACCAGATAGTTTTATCGAAGGCAATCATGTCTATGAAATGCGAAAAAATATCGGTGTTCAATTGGCCAAAGAAATCCAACTTGAAGCTGATGTGGTGGTGCCAGTGCCAGACTCTGGAGTTCCTGCCTCAATTGGCTATGCCAATCAATCAAAAATTCCTTTTGAGCTTGGAATAATTCGTAATCATTATGTTGGCAGAACTTTTATTGAGCCAACTGATAAAATTCGTCATTTTGGGGTTAAGTTAAAACATAACGCCAATTTGTCGGTAATTAAAGATAAAAGGGTCATTTTAATCGATGATAGTATTGTTCGTGGCACTACTTCAAAAAAAATTGTGCAAATGATTCGCGATGCAGGAGCTAAGGAAATCTATATGCTTATTGCTTCGCCTCCAACAATTTCTCCATGCTTTTATGGTGTCGATACTCCTGAAAAGCAAGATTTAATTGCCTCAAAAAGTTCGATTGAAGAAATCCGTAAAATGATTGGCGCTGATTATCTTGGTTATTTATCGATGGATGGAATGTATCAAGCTATTTTAAAAACCAATCGAAATAATCACAATCCTCAATATTGTGATGCTTGTTTTTCGGATCAATATCCAATTCGACTTACTGACAAAATTGGTGCCGAAATTCCATTATTTGAAAAACCAAATTCATAATTTATGACTAATTTACCAGAAAAAACTAATGCCAAAAAAATTGTTAAAATGTCTTTTGAGGAAGCCTTACAAAGATTAGAGGAAATATCGCAAATTCTATCTTCTCAAAAAATTAATCTTGAACAAATGATTGATTTATACGAAGAGGGCACAATACTCAAAGATCATTGCAATTCGAGACTTGAAGAGGCAAAATTAAAAATAGAAAAAATTGAACTTCAAAAAAGCAAAACAAATAATGAAGGTGAATTATCATAAAATAAGATACTTGAAATTTGTTTTTGATTAATTATTATTTTTAAAAACTATTTAAATGAATCAATTACCAAATATCCTTACCATCGCAAGAATTGTCATAATTCCGCTTTTAGTTTTTGCTTTTTATATTCCCGGAATGTTCTCAAATGTATTAACCGCCATTTTATTTGGTATAGCTGCTATTACTGATTATTTTGACGGATATTTTGCTCGTTATTTTAAAGTTCAATCAAATTTTGGAAAATGTCTTGACCCAATTGCTGATAAGCTTTTGGTGATTATTGCAATAGTAATGTTGATAAAATTTAATCCAAATAATCCATGGATTTTATTTCCGGGTCTGGTAATAATTGCACGAGAAGTTTTGGTTTCAGGACTTAGAGAATATTTGGCAGAAATTAACATTAAAGTTCCTGTAAGTCAATTAGCAAAATATAAAACAGCGGTGCAAATGTTTGGAATTGGCGGGCTTTTACTTGGAGATAATGGCTCGGCTTATGTTGTTTATCAATGGTTTGGTGGGTATATTGAAGTGGAATTTCGATATATTTTAATTTCCATAATTGGGATTTTGGCAAAAATTTTATTCACCTTATCGGCAATTTTAACAATAATAACTGGCTATAGCTATTTTAGAGCTAGTTTCAAAAATATGTAATTATGTTTTTAGTTCTCTCAATCTTTATCAATATTTTACTGATTAGTGCGATGTTGTATATTTTTCGACAAAATCGTATTGCTCACAGACAATTTGAAGAATTAAAACAACAAATTGCCCAGCTAAATAGCACTATCGCGGTATATGAAGAAAAATTATTTACCAAATCTAATGAATGTCAAAAATATGAAAATTTAATTCATGATTTAACCCACAAAAAAGAAGATTTAGAAAAGAAAATCATCGAATCAAATGCTAATTTTCATGCGATGGAAAAAAATCATTTAATTGCTGAGCAAAAAATCAAGGATTTAGATTTAAAAAACACCAAAATTCTAGATGAAAATCAAGCGATTGCTAAAATTAATTCTAAATTAGAGGCGGAAATTAAGCAAATGCATGAGAAGTGCGATAATTTAAAAAACGAAATCGAAGATTTACATAAAAAATCTCAAATTAATTTTGAAAATATTGCCAATAAAATTTTACAAGAAAAATCCGCAAAATTTACGGAGATTAATAAAGAAAATATTGCACAAATTCTTGAGCCACTTGGGCAAAATATCGCAAATTTCAAAAAACAAGTTGCCGATACTTACGACAAAGATTCCAAAGAACGCTTAGTTTTGCAAGAGCAAATTAAAAATTTATTTGAACAAACCAATAAAGTAAGTTCCGAAGCCAATAATTTGGCGAGCGCCCTGAAAGGAAGTTCGAAAAAACAAGGCAATTGGGGCGAAATGATTCTTGAATCTATTTTACAGCATTCTGGTCTTCAGCGAGATGTTCACTACATTCGTGAAAAGTCTTTTAACAATGAAAATGGCAAAAATTTACGACCAGATTTTCAAATTTTATTACCGGATAATCGATTAATTATTACTGATTCTAAAGTTTCGCTTAATGCCTACAATAAATTCTGTGAAAATACCAACGAAAATGAGTCGCAAAAATATTTAGAGGAGCATATTAAGGCGGTTCGTAATCACATCGAAACTTTAAGTGAAAAAAAATATGATGATCTAGAAAAATCCCTTGATTTTACCATGATGTTCATGCCTATTGAACCTGCATATTTATTGGCAATTCAAGCTGATGAAAATTTGTGGGCAGATGCATATTCTAAGCGAATTTTATTAGTTTCGCCAACAAATTTAATTGCCTGCTTAAAAATTATTGATGATTTATGGAAGCGCGAGCTTCAAAGCAAAAATGCTATGGCAATTGTATTTAGAGGTGAAAAGCTTTACGAAAAATTTATTGGGGTAGTTGAGTCTATTCAAGAAATCGGCAAAAAACTTAATGATTCGCAAAAATCTTATGACAATGTCATGAAATTAATTAGCGAAGGCAGAGGTAATCTATCTTGGCAGGCAGAAACATTAAAAAGTTTAGGCTTAAAATCGGAGAAAAAAATTCCAATAGAGTTCGATTTTTTGCCTGAAGAAGAAAATTCTTAAATCTATTTAATTTTGAGTAAAAGTTTTTTTAAAAGAAAAGTCATAAAAGCGCAGAGTTTAGAAATAAACGGATTAAAAATCGATGTCGAATTTAAAAAAATCAAAAAATTATATTTAAAAATCCTAAATAAAAATTGTCAAATTAAAATCACCGCTCCTTTTAATTTTCCTTTAATCGATATTATCAAATTCATTAATGAAAAAGAAGATTGGCTTAAGAAAAGCCTTGCTAAAATTCAAAAACATCACCAACAAAATCAAATTGTTTTTCAAGAAAATCAGCCTATCAAAATTTTTAATAAGGTTTTCGTTATTAAATACCTCAATCAATCAATAAGACCAAAGATTCATTTCAATCCAGATATTCCAAATGGCGAGATAATTATCGATAGCAAAAATTCAATTTCCATCGATGAACAAAGAAAATTACTGACCAAATTTTTAAGAGCGCAATTAATGAATTATATTGATTCAATTTTGCCAGAAATTGAGGCAAAAACCAAAATTAAAGCACAAGAAATCTTTATCAAAAAGATGCAAAGTAGATATGGTTCTTGTAATGTTTTAGAAAAAAGAATTTGGATGAGTGAAAAATTAATTCATTATCCAAAAGAATTTATAAAATATGTTTTAATTCATGAATTTACACATTTTTTTGTGGCAGATCACAGCAAAAAATTTTATCAAATGCTTGAAAAATTTATGCCAAATTTTCGAGAAGTAATGAAACCAAATATTGATTAGGATGTTTGAGGAAAATAGAGATAAGATTTATTGCGTTTTAGTTTTTTAATATTGCAAAGATATTAAAAAATAATTGCTAACTAAATCATATAAAAATTATAATTTAGAGTTAAAAAATAAATTTTTAAATGTTCATTAAATTCGATTTAATTATTATCTTTTAATTTACATTAACTCTGAGAATCATTTCTGCGAATCAATTAAAAACAGGATAAAAACCAAAAAAAATTTTTCAGTTATTAAGCAGAGCCACGTTGAATATGGTAATAAGCATTAAGATTAGTTTTATTATTGATTGGTATAATTTGGGGATTAGGAGGAAGTTGCGGATATGTTTGTGTCAAAGGAGTAATATATGGCATAGAATTTTGTTGATGATGAAGATTTGTAGTTGGAAACGTTGGAGCTTGAACATATAGAGTTTGTCGAAATGGATCATGAACATATGGAGTTGGAAACTGTTGAGCTGGAGTGTATAAAATTGGTGGCACTGAAG
>JALREU010000010.1 GCA_023256705.1 Rickettsiales bacterium | reverse complement strand
TGATATTATTGGTGATATTAACTCTCGTCGTGGACAAATTTCCAACATGGAAGACCGTGCTAATGCGAAAATCATTACAGCATCAGTCCCACTTTCTTCAATGTTTGGTTATGTAAATAGCCTTCGTTCATTATCGCAAGGTCGCGCTAGCTATAGCATGGAATTTGATTCATACGAACCAGTTCCTTCGCATATTGCTGACGAAATCAAAGCCAAAAAATCATAATTTAATTATATTATAAATGGAAAAAGGTTCGTTACACGATTTTTTATGGGGAGGAGGCATTGTTCGCGGTGGGGTTCAGTCAACTGCGCCTTCAAAAAATCCTCCACCATTTCATTTGGCTAGTAATTTTTCGAAAATATATTGAGAGATTGAAACTGGTAACGAAACTTCTACAATCCTTAATAGTAGAATAAATATCAATAATCGAGAATTAGGATTAATAAATGATAAAAATCATCAAGAACTTAGTAGTTATGGAATTGTAATTCAAAATGCCCTGCAATATTTTGATAATATTTATGATGAAAATGCTGCAACATTATATTTAAAGATAAATACGGAAATATTCAAAAAATAGAAAATCAGTCAATAAGATTTTGTGTGTAAAAAATATTTCTTGAAAAAAATTATTTTTTAGAATAAATTACAAAAATCTTATCACAATTTTAATGCCATACTATAATGAATTTGATAATGTAGAGAAACTTTATTTGGCAATTAAAATATTTTCTTAACTAGTCATCCAGATTTAAAATATAATCATCTTTTTATTGATAATTGCTCAAATGACGGCACTATCTAAGCGTTAAAGAGTTTGGCAAAAAATGATAATAATGTTAAATTAATAATAAATTCACGAAATTTTGGACATATTCGTGAGCCCATATTACGGACTTCTTGAGGCATCGACCTTTTTAAATAATTCTAATGAGTTTTATGTTTTCGATAATGCTTTTTTTATTGGAATTATAGGAGAATATATTGGTGCAATTTACACGAAATGTATGAACAGACCATTAGTTCACGAGCAAGAGCGAGTAAATTTTTAGAATTTTATTTTATAGAAAATTTTTTTCCAGCCTTTAAATCATCAAGAATTGCTAAAAATTTTTCAGAAGTTAAATCTTCAGCATAATCATCATTGATTTGAACAATTGGAGCATTAACGCATGCGCCTAAGCACTCTACTTCCTTTAAGGTAAATAATTTATCGACAGTGGTTTGATCCATAGAAATACCAAGCTTATCTTCGCAATCTTTGATAATTTTATCAATACCTCGAAGCATGCAGGGAGTGGTTTTACAAAATTGTAATAGGTATTTTCCAACTGGCTTTAAATTATACATAGTATAAAAACTAGCAACCTCATAAACCTTAATTTCAGGTAAATCAAGAATTTCAGAAATTTTGGCGATGATGTCTTTGGAGACCCAATTATCATTTTGTCTTTGAGCTAAATCTAATAAGGGCATAACTGCTGATTTTTTTCGTTCAGCAGGATATTTATTTAAAATTTCTTTGATTTTTTCTTGATTTTCAGGGCTAAAATTAAAAGTCATAAAATTTATTTTACATTTTTCCAAATTGCTTTTTTAGCTAACACTAAAAGCAGTAATAAAATTCCTAAGAATATCATGGTGCGAACTCCCATTTTTTTGCGATGTTCGGTCTCTGGTTCTGAGGCATATTGCAAGAAATTTACCACATCCATTATCATTTGTTCTTTGGTAGCAATTGTGCCGTCCTTATATTCGACTTGACCATCATCATTGATTGGCGATGGCATAGAAATTTGTCTACCTTCGAAATATGGATTATAATTTTTACCTTCCGCTAACTCAAAACCTTCGGGAGCATCTTTATATCCCGTAAGCAATGAATAAACATAATTAGCTCCATCATGACGAGCTTTAACAATTAATGATAAATCAGGAGGGTAGGCTCCACCATTTGCCGAGCGAGCTGATTGTTCATTGGCATAGGGTCCAACAAATTTATCGGAAGGTAAGCCGGGTCTTTCGAACATGTCGCCATCATCATTTGGTCCGTCTTGGACTAGATATTCAGAAGCAATTTGCTTGACTTCATTTTCACTAAATCCAATATCTTGCAAATTGCGATAAGACATTAATTTTAATGAGTGGCAAGCCGAGCAAACTTCTTTATATACTTGATAACCGCGCTGAATTGAAGCTTTATCGAATCTACCAAAAAAACCATCAAATTCCCACTTCATTTTTTTTGGGTGTAGCGCTTTAGTTTCTTTGGCATTTTGCAGATGATCTTGCATGATCGCATCATTTGCTATGGCTAGATTTGGTAAAAATAGTAATAAAATTATTAAATATTTCTTCATTTTACGATTAATTATTTGTTTTATTTATGAGTTTTTTTGTAATGCTCATCAATTGATTCAGGCACAGGTAAAGTTTTTTCAAACCTTGGTAATATTGGTAAAATCAATAAAAAATAAGCATAATAATACATGGTAGAAATTCTGGAAGCCCAAATATACCAACCTTCGGCGGGTGATTTTCCAAGCCATCCTAAAAAAACAAAATTTATAACAAAAACATAAAAGAATTTTTTAAATAATGGACGGTACGCTCCAGATCTAACCTTGCTCTTATCAAGATATGGTAAAAAGAATAATAAAATAATGGCGCCAAACATCATTAAAACTCCACCTAATTTATCTGGAACTGCTCTTAAAATCGCATAGAATGGTAAGAAATACCATTCAGGCACAATATGAGCTGGAGTAACCAACGGATTGGCAGGAATATAATTGTCTGGATGTCCAAGAGCATTTGGATAAAAGAATAAGAAATAGCCAAAAATTATAAAGAAAATTGCAAATCCAACCATGTCTTTGATGGTAAAATATGGGTGAAATGGAATACTATCTTTTTTTGATTTCATAGGCACTCCAGCTGGGTTATTTGACCCAGTCGTATGAAGAGCCATTAAATGCACTAAAACAATACCAACGATTAAAAAAGGCATAAGAAAATGCAAAACAAAAAAGCGATTTAGAGTTGGATTATCAACCGAATAACCGCCCCAAAGCCATTGCACAATAGATTCGCCAACTACTGGAATAGCTGAAAATAAATTGGTAATAACGGTGGCTCCCCAGAAACTCATTTGTCCCCAAGGCAAAACATAGCCCATAAAGGCGGTCGCCATAGTTAATAAAAAAATGATTATTCCTACCCACCACAAAACTTCGCGAGGTGCTTTATATGAGCCATAATAAAGGCTTCGAACCATATGGGCATAAAGTGCAACAAAAAACATTGAAGCGCCAACAGCGTGAATATAACGAATTAACCAACCATAATTTACATCTCGCATAATATGCTCAACAGAATCGAAGGCATGCTTAGTGTTAGGCACATAATGCATAGCCAAAAACAAACCTGATAATATTTGAATAACCAAGCAAATTCCGGCAATCGAACCAAAATTCCACCAATAGCTTAGATTTTTTGGATAAGGATGGCGTTTCAAAGTATTTTCGATGGTTGTAATAATTGGCAAGCGATCATTGATCCAACCTACAACCTTATTGGTTTCGGTGATTGATTTTTCAAGGTCATTGTGGATTTGATGAAATGCTTGTAATTCTTCTTTTGGTGTTTTGGGATCAAAATTATTTTCGTGATTTGACATTTTATCCTATTTTAATTGTTGTATCGTTAATAAATTCATAAGGTGGAACCTCAAGGTTCTTGGGTGCAGGACCTTTGCGAATTCTACCAGAGGTGTCGTATTGAGAGCCATGACAAGGGCAGAACCAGCCCTTATATTCGCCTTGACCACCAATTGGAACGCATCCTAAGTGAGTACAAATTCCAACGGTTACCAGCCATTCTTCTTTGCCAGCCTTGACTCTTTGCGAATCTGGTTGTGGGTCTTTAAGTTCTTTTAAATCAACGGCTTTGGCGTCATCAATTTCTTGTGCTGATCTTCTTTTGATGAAGACTGGCTTGCCTCGCCACATAATCTTTTTTTCTTCGCCAACTTTGATACCACTAACATCTACCTCAACCGAAGCTAATGCTTGTACATCTTTTGAAGGATTCATGCTATCAATAAAAGGCAATATGGCGCAAACTGCCCCAACCCCAGCAGTTGCATAGCCTGCATTGATAATTAAATTGCGTTTAGAGCTATCTATTTTATTATCGTTTTTTTGTGATTCAGACATTATATAAATTTATAAAATTAAAAAAATTAAAATTATTTTGTAATTTTACTTTTAATTTGTAAATTTATCAACTTGAAATTTATTAATTTAATCAATCTTTGAAATGACAATCTTAAAAATCAAAAAATTAGAAAATTTAGGTGATTTACCCTTGCCAAAATATGAAACAGTTGGAAGTGCTGGTATGGACTTATTGGCTTCTATCAACGATGATATAATTTTAAAATCTGGCGAAATTCAACTTGTAAAAACTGGAATTGCCATTGCTCTTGAAAATGGTTATGAAGCGCAAATTCGCCCAAGATCCGGCTTGGCTTTAAAAAATGGCATCACCGTTTTAAATTCTCCAGGCACTATCGATAGCGATTATAGAGGTGAAATTTGTGTAATTTTAATTAATCATTCTAAAAAAGATTTTACAATTTCTCGTGGAATGCGAATTGCTCAAATGGTTATAGCTAGATTTGAGCAGGCAGAAATTCATCAAGTTGATAATTTAAACGAAACCGTAAGAGGTCTCTCAGGATTTGGATCAACAGGAGTTTAGTTTTTGGGTGGATCATAATTTTTCATTTTCATAAAAAAATCCCCTGAAGATAATAAATTAAAATTCATTTTTTTACAAAAAATCCCTAAAAACCCCCGGCATGTTTTTTAAGACATTCTCATTTTTATAGTTTTTTTTCGAAGGAAATATTGCTCTTAATTTATTTTTTAAAGGTGGAGTAGGTTTTTAGATATTTAAATTCTAGGAATTGTCTAATTTTTAATTTATTCTTGAAAAATATTATAAAAATAATTTTTTTAAATTACTTAACTAATAAGTTTTATCTATATATACAATCTGAATTGTGTCCTATATTTCTCCAATCTCCGGGTCTACTTTTTCGCCTACCATCTCCAGGTTTTCTATTTTGGGCTCCGCCCCTAGATGAAACTCTATCTTGCCATGATTGATTTTTACTTTTTACATTGTCTTTATTATCCTCTAAATTTTTTGCAAAAACATTATATATAGAAGTTCAACAATATTTCATAGCATCATAAATTTCACCTGGCGCTTGAGCAAAACTTATTGTTTCATCTAAATCCTTAGCACGAGGAGGGGTTGGAAGACTGTTCCATAAATATGAAAAAAGTGATGGTGATTTTCTTGTGTTTCTAGGTATAGGAAGAGTTGGAAGATAAATTTAACTATTTTGTTGATCAAAGGAAAATGTACGATGATAAACTTCTGGTTGTCTTCTTGCCATAAATAAAATTTGTAATAATGAATATCTTAAATTAGTTACCTAATTTCAATAAAATTGTTATAATATATTTCTTGGTAATAACTTTTAACATATAAATTTAATTTTTCTAATGAAATTTTGTTTATAATAAAAGTTTTTTCCTTTTCGTTAAAAAAATATTCATGTTTTTTGTCTATTAATTGATATATATGCCAAATTTGATTAATTAAAATTGGTTTAGAATATTCAGCAATTTTTAAGTCTTTGACTTCTTGTAAAATGGTTTCACTTAATTCAAAATTCCAAAACCAGTTTAAATTTTCTGTTTTTTTATCGACAAAAAAATTAAAGTATTTCTCCAGAAATTTGGTGTATTTTTTGTTATTAAATTTAGATTTTAGACTTTGTATTTCATTGATAATATTTGCATTTTCTAGGACATAATCTTGCAATAAATAACGATGTTTTTTTTGGGTAATTTTTTCTTTTTCAACCCATTCATTAATTTCAAAATTACTTACATTAATTCGGGGTTTAATAATTTCGTTGATGATTTTTTGCCATAACAAATCTTGCCAAATCCTCTTTTTAAAACTCTCAATATTAAGTTGATTTTTTTGCACAAAATTTTGGAAATTTTGATAATTTTTAAAATATTTTTCCGCAAAAATATTTAAAAAATAATTAATTTCTTCATCAGTTAGATTGATTTTAATTTTGTCGGCATGTTTTTTAAGAATTTCATGTTCAATAATATCGTCAATTACAGTTTTTGTAGTAATTACTTCAAAATTTTTGCCCCAATATTTTTGGGTTTTAAGTAAAAAATTGTAATGATTTTTAATTTCTGGCTTAGTTATGATGATGTTATTGATTTTGATTTGCGAGGGTAGGTTGTTTTTGTTTATTGGATTTTTGGACAATGAATTAAAGCTTATTAGGCATAAAAAAATTGTCCAAAAAACTCGCATTACTTATTTGATATAGAATTATAAAGGCTAACACCGCGAATTAAATCAAGTGCTCTTGCCAGTTGATAATCTTTTTGATAAATTTCAATGTTATCATCACTGATTTTTTTATTTGCAGGTTTATTATCAGTTTTTTCAATGGCTTCTTGTAATTTAATTTCAATATGACCCTTTAAATCAGCCTCCGATTCTCTTTCAATATTTTTTTCTTTTTCAATTGAAGCTGAAGTTAGTTCAATATCTGGCTCGATTCCTTTGGCTTGAATTGAGCGACCAGATGGGGTATAGTATAGGGCAGTAGTCATTTTGACGGCGCCTTGATTGCGATCAAGAGGCATAACGGTTTGAACCGAGCCTTTGCCAAATGATTTGGTGCCCATAATTATTGCTCTTTTATGGTCTTGTAAAGCGCCTGCAACGATTTCGGATGCCGATGCTGAACCTTCGTTAATGAGGATTACAATTGGTAAATTTGGAATTAAAAATTGATTTTGATCAGTTTGAAATTCTTTAATAACGCCAGTTCTTCCTTTGATAGAAACCACTGATTTACCCTGGTCAAGGAAGCTTGCGGTAACTTCGATGGCTTGATCAAGAAGCCCTCCTGGGTTGTTGCGTAGGTCAAGGACTAAACCTTTTATTTTATCAACACCAATTTGAGTTTTTAATCTGTTTAATTCCTTATGCAGATTTTCAGAAGTTTTTTCAGAAAAATTAGTAATTTTAATATAAGCTACATCATTAAATTTTTGGGCTTTGATTGGCTTAATTTTAATTATTTTTCGAATTAAAATTTTTTCAATAGGCTCCTTTTCTCCTTTGCGATAAATTGTTAATTTAACTGGAGTATTAACTTTGCCACGAATTTTTTTAACTATTTCATCAATTTTCATTGAATAAGTTGATTTACCATCAATGCGAATAATAAAATCTCCAGATTTAATTCCGGCACGAAAAGCAGGGGTGTCTTCAATGGCTGAAACAACTTTGGCAACGGTATTTTCGGTGGTAATTTCGATACCAACTCCGCCAAATTCTCCTTTGGTATGGATGGTCATTTCTTTAATATCATCATTATTTAAAAAACTTGAATGAGGGTCAAGTGAGTTTAATATACCCGATGCGGCCGCTTCATATAATTCGTCTTGCGATTTTTCATCAACATAATCACTACGAATTTTTTCCATTACTTCATTAAGAAAATCATCATTATATTTACTTTTAGAGCTTAACAAAGTTTTTTGCGCCATGGCGATAGCTCCAAAGAAACCAAGTGCAGTTGAAAGGCTTACAATAATTATGATTTTTATTAATTTCATGAGCAAAAATTTTAACTTGAAGATTATTGTGGGTTTGGGCTTTTCGTGGTGTAAAATAATTTTAATTAATTCCGTATTCTTCTTTAATTAATTTGGTTACTGAAGATGGTGGTTCATCTCCATATCCAGAATATAAAATTTTTCCATATTTTTCAAGATGAATGATGTCGTCATTTAAGGCTTTTAAAAATAATTGAACCTTAAGTTTTTCGACCAGAACATAATACCAAGCATTTCTTCCAGCATCTACGCCTTTAACTAAATAAATATATTGGGCTAAAGCTCTTTTTTGTGGGTCGATTGGTTTTTTTTCAGAATTATTTTCGTTGGCATCGGTTGTTACTTCTGCTTGATTTTCTGTCTCTAATTTAGATTGAGACATATTGCTTTTTTTAGCAAATCTATCGGCGAATGAAGATTTATTCTCAGACATAATTTTAATTAGTTAAGGTTAAATATACATTTTAGCTTGTTTTTGATAATCTTTGAGCCACCAATCATTAATTGGTTTTTTTGGACCGCAAGGACCATCCGAAGCTGAAACGCATGGACTTTTTACATCAACAACTTTTGTTGAACATGAGGATAAAATTAATGATAATATTAAAATCTTAATAATATTTTTCATGGATTGATTAAATTTTAAATTGATATAAAATAGTTTAAAAACATAATTAATTAATTTAAAATGTTTTTTTATTTTAGCAATTATTTATTTTAAAAAACTTTGAGCGACTACATCAGTAATAAAACACTAATTATTGGACTTGGGCTAATTGGCGGTTCGATAGCTAAATCATTTAGGCAATTCGGTGTTTCTAAACAAATTTTTGCAATTGATCAAGATAGCGAAGCTTGCCTCAAAGCTATCGATGAAAAAATTATTGACCAACAAATAGACATAAAAGATGATTTAAAAGATTATGATTTAATAGTTTTGGCAACGCCACTGGGTAATTTTGCTGAAATAATTAATGATATTTCTAATAAAATTGAGCCAAATGCCACTATTTTTGATGTTGGTTCCGTCAAAAATCTAAAAGAAATTAAAGCTCCTCAAAATATGGTTTGGTGTCATCCAATTGCCGGTTCACACCATCAAGGTCTGAGTTTTAGTGATGCAAATTTGTTTGTTCAAAAAAAATTCTGGATATGTAATGAAAATAAAAATTCCCACACTCAAAAAATTTATTCAATAGCACAAAAAATTCAAGCTCAGCCTGATTATATCGACCCCAAGCTTCATGATGAAATTTATGCTTTAGTTTCACATTTGCCACAATTTTTAGCTTTTTTAACTCGCAATTTAAGCGAGGTAGAATTTGAACATGATTTTCTTAAACGCTGTTTTCGACTAACTTCTTCTTCGGAAAAAATTTGGCACGATATTTTTCTTCTAAATCAAGAAAATTTGGAAATTTTTTACCATGAATTCTTTGACAATCTAATTGAACAAATGGAAAATTTACCAAAATTTAAAATTGATTCAAAGCTCTTATATACTGAATTATTTGGCTATATTGATAAAAACTTTATTGTCGATAAAAATCTAATTAAAGAATTTGCAGAAAATTTTGACATCATATTTTTTAATTTTTTAGTGGTTTTAAGTTATTTGAAAATTGCTAAATTAAAAAATTATCAACAATATTCAGGCTCTGGCTTCGCCGATTTTACCTATCTCATTAATATTGCCAAAACCACTCCAGAAATTTTTGAGAAATTATTAGCCAAAAATCAGCAAAAAATCTATAATTTATTTGACCAAATCTCTACTTAGTTTTATGAATGATATTCTCAATGAAATCCGTCCATATCGAGCAATTAAGCGTCGTAAATCAAGGCAAATTTTTGTAGGTAATGTGGCAATTGGAGGTGACGCCCCAATTGTGGTGCAAACCATGACTAATACCAAAACTACCGATGTTGATGGCACTATTCGTCAAATTAATCAATGTGTTGAAGTTGGAGCAGAGCTAATTCGCATTTCAGTTCCAGACCAAGAATCTTCTGAGTGTCTTGCACAAATTATCAAACACTCGCCAGTCCCAATTATTGCCGATATTCATTTTCACTATAAAAGAGCTATTGAGTCGGCTGTTGCTGGCGCTAAATGCTTACGAATTAATCCCGGAAATATTGGCTCCGATGCTAAGGTCAAGGAAGTGATTAAATGTGCCAAAGATTATGGTTGTTCAATTCGAATTGGAGTAAATGCTGGTTCACTGGAAGCTGACTTATTAAATAAATATCGCACACCAACCCCAGAAGCCCTAGTTGAATCGGCTCATCGTCATATCAAAATTTTAGAAGATAATGATTTTTTTAATTTCAAAATTAGTGTAAAAGCCTCGGATGTTTTTTTGGCGGTGGCTAGCTATCAAGCTTTGGCCGAGTCATGCGATTATCCTTTGCATATTGGCATCACTGAGGCGGGAAGCTTATCGGCTGGAACTGTTAAATCAGCAATTGGTCTTGGAAATTTATTATGGCAAGGCATCGGCGACACAATGAGAGTTTCACTTTCAGCTGACCCAGTTGAAGAAATAAAAGTTGCCTATCAAATTTTAAAAACACTTGGATTAAGACATCGTGGGGTTAATCTTATATCTTGTCCATCATGCGCCAGACAAGGTTTTGATGTTATAAAAACTGTTGAAGAGGTAGAAAAAAGAATTGGGCATATTAAAAATTCTCACTCTGTTTCAATTTTAGGTTGTGTGGTTAATGGTTTGGGTGAGGCTGCACATACACAAATAGGTATAACTGGCGGAGGCAATAATCGTCATAATGTTTATATTGATGGCAAACCAAATCACAAAGTTAGCAGTGAAGATTTGGTCGATCATATCGTCAAATTAATCGAAGATTTAGATAATAAAAAAATCTAAATTATATGATTTTTAACAAAGAAAACATAAAAACTAATTTTTCCCTTAATTCAAGTGAATATTTAATTAAAGCAAATATTCAAAAACAAAGTGCCGAATTTTTATGTGAAAAATTAATTCAATTTTTCGACCAAGAAAATTTAGATAAGGAATTTAATATTTTGGACTTAGGGGCGGGGACTGGTTTCATTGGCGATTATTTAATTAATAAATTAAGTAAAGCTAAAATTTATGAATTGGATTTTAGTGAAAAAATGCTCCAAAAGCGTCAAAATTTTCATCCACAAATTCAACAAATAATTGGCGATATTGAGGAACAAAAATTTCCTGAAAAAAAATTTGATATTATTATTTCCTCATTTTCGTTACAATGGATTGAAAATTTTGAAAAATTATTAAAAAAATTAAAAAAAAGTGGAAAGGATAATTTTATTTTTGCCTGCGCTTTGCCTAATGATAAAAGTTTTAAAAATTTAAATTCACCGTTTCAAATCCTTGATTTACCTAATCATAACGACTTACAATTTTTATTATTAAAGGAAAATTTTGAAGAAATATTTGTCGATAATCAAATTATTTTGCAAAATTTTTCTAATCCAATTGAAGCTTTAAAAAATTTTAAAAACATGGGAACAAATTATAATTTTTACCAAAATAATGTAAAAAAATTTTCAGATTTTGGCAAATTCAAAAAATTTTATTTGAATAATTATAAAAAAAATTATAATTTTAATTTAGATTGGTCAGTATCTTATTTAATTTTTAAATTATGTTAAAATTTTTACTTAAAAAACGAGGTTTAGAAGAGGCTAAAGAAAAAAACTCTATCAAAAATAGAGCCATTGAAACTGGCAATGGAATTTCTCAATTAATTCAAAGCATTATTGAAAAAATCAAAGAAGAATTTGCAACTATCAAAGCTAAATCCGAAAATTTATTGCAAACAAATCTTGAGCTTGGATTGAAACATTTATCCGATGGAAATTTGGTTGACGCCAGACTTAGATTTGCGATAATGATTCGATTTTGGCCAAAATTTAGTGAGTCATATTATCAAAAAGCCTATATTGAGCTCCTTCAAAATCAGCCTTTAAAAGCCTTAAAAACTCTTGATAAATTTTTTCGTCTCAAGGCTGAAAATATCGATCCCAAATTTTTTGAATTAAAATTACAAATCGAAGATTTAATCAAAAATCAAACCAATGAGCAAAAATAAGATTTTAATTATTTTATGGGCCATATATTTTTCGCTATTTGGCAACCACTCAGCTTACGCCGATGATGATGAATTTAAAGAGTTTGAAAGTGCAATAATTAAGGGCTCAATCCATGATCCTTTTGAAAATTACAACCGCAAAATCTATAAATTTAACGACACCATAGACCGATATTTCTTTGAGCATCTGGCTCGTTCTTATCGTAAAACCATTCCTAAGCCAGCTCGATTATCTTTTAGAAATTTCCTTGACAATATGGCCTTACCACTTTCGGCGATTAATTCAATTGCTCAAGGTAAAATTGATAATGGGTTGGCGACTTTTTCAACATTTTTAATTAATTCAACACTTGGAGTCGGAGGTTTTTTTGATATTGCTCGTAAAAAAGGCATTAATTATGAGCGAGAAGATTTTGGACAAACCTTGGGTTATTGGGGTTTTTCATCGGATAATTTTTTGATGCTTCCATTTTTTGGACCATCAAATTTTAGAGATTTTGTTGGTTTTTCAGTGGATAGAACCATTGACCCTCTTGGTTTTAACGCCCTTCAAGTTGGTGGAGATACTAACTTTATTGATGGCAGTAAAAGAATTTTCAATACCGCCTTTAAAGTTGTTGATAATCGTGAAGAACTACTTGACATTATTGACAATATCCGCCAAGATTCTTTTGACCCATATGCAACTATTAGAAGTGCATATTTACAACGCAGACTTGCTCAAATTGAAAATTAATTTTATGAAATTATTTAAACTTATATTATCTCTTATTTTTATTGCTTCATCATCAGCTATTGCTCAAAATTCAAGCAAAGAAGATATGGTTAAAAATTTTGTACAAATAATCGGCGATGAAATTATCGATGTTGCCAAAAATAAAAAACTTTCAGAAGTTCAAAAAAAACAACAAATAATCAAATTAATCGACAAGTCTACAGATGCTAATTGGATTGGTAGATTTGTCTTAGGCAAGCATTTTAAAACTGCCAATGAAGAGCAAAAAAATACTTTTATGAATTATTATCGTGAGTTTATGATTAATACTTACGGTCCAAAATTTAATTCTTACGATGGCAAAAAATTTGTGGTTAATTCGGTGGAAAAGCAAAGTAATTTCTTCTTGGTTAAAACCGAATTTACCCCACAAAATTCAGATGTTGTGGTATTTTTTAATTTTAGAGTTAAAGAAAATGAGGGTAGTTTTTTCATTATCGATTTTATTGCTGAAGGCGTTAGCTTGATTGAAACTCAAAGGTCAGAATTCAATTCATCGATTAATGAGCAAGGAATAGATAAATTTTTGGAAAATCTAAAAATAAGAATTGAAGAGTTAAAACTGCAAAATAGCAAAGCCACTCCAAAAAAAGCTAAAAAATAACTTAACTAACTTTAAATTAACATGATTATCCGCTATTCACGACCGCAGATGACCAAAATCTGGTCGCAAGAAAATAAATATCAAATCTGGTTTGACATTGAAATTTATGCTCTTGAGGCTCTTGAAAAACTTGGAATTGCTCCCAGTGAAACTGCAAAACGCATCAGGGATAATTTTGTGGCTAAGGGTGGAAAATTTAATATTGATCGCATTGATGAGATTGAGCAAACCACCAAACATGATGTAATCGCCTTTTTGACTCACCTAGCAGAAATAACTGGCGAAAATTCAAGATTTATCCATTACGGCATGACCAGCTCCGATGTTTTAGATAGCTGTTTGTCGTTGCAATTATCTCAATCTGCAGATTTACTTATCAATGATTTAGAAAAATTATTGGAGGCATTAAAAAAGCGAGCCTTTGAACATAAATATTCGATTTGTGTTGGCAGATCACACGGCATTCATGCTGAGCCTACCACATTTGGCTTAAAATTAGCCAGATTTTACGCCGAATTTTCTAGAAATTTGCAAAGATTAAAAAATGCCAAGAATGAAATTGCGGTTTGTGCTATATCTGGTGCAGTTGGAACTCATGCTAATATTTCCCCAAAAGTGCAAGAATATGTTGCCAAAAAATTAAATCTTCAGTCAGAGGCAACTTCAAGTCAAGTTATTCCTCGCGACCGCCATGCAATGTTTTTTGCCACACTTGGAGTTATCGCTTCATCAATTGAAAATATTGCAGTTGAAATTAGACATCTTCAAAGAACCGAGGTTTTAGAAGTTGAAGAATTTTTTGCCAAAGGACAAAAGGGTAGTTCAGCAATGCCTCACAAACGCAATCCAGTTTTAAGCGAAAACCTTACGGGTTTGGCTCGAATGGTGCGAAGTGCTGTAAATCCTGCCCTAGAAAATGTTGCCTTATGGCATGAGCGTGATATCTCACACTCTTCCGTTGAGCGTATGATTGCTCCCGATGCTTGCATTACATTAGATTTCGCTTTAGGAAGACTCACTAATTTGATTGAAAATTTATTGGTTTATCCAAAAAATATGCAAGATAATTTGAACAAATTAGGAGGTTTAGTATTTTCCCAAAGAGTAATGCTTGCTTTGATTGACGATGCCCAAATATCTCGCGAAGATTCTTATAAAATTGTGCAAAGCAACGCCATGAAAATTTGGCATAAGGAAGCCGATAATTTTTTGGAATTATTAAAAAAAGAAGATGAGGTTGTTAAAAAATTAGGAATTCAAAAGCTCGAAAAATTGTTCGATATTTCCTATCACACTAAACATGTTGAAGATATTTTTAACGAAGTTTTTAAATAGTAAATTTTAATTTAATAAAATAATTATGACAATATCAATCTACGAAATCTCAGTTCCGGTATATATTAAAAATCTTGAAAATTTTTCAAATATTTTAAAAAAAACTCAAACTCATTTAAAAAATAAAAAAATCGACGAACAAGTTTTGGTTAATGCTCGATTATTTGCCGATATGTTGCCACTTTCAAAGCAAATTCAAATCGCTTGTGATTTTGCCAAGGCAAGCTGTGCTCGACTTGCTTCAGTCGAGATTCCAAGCTTTCCTGATAATGAAAAAACTTTTGATGAATTTTTGGAAAGAATTGAAAAAACAATAAAATTTTTAAAAACTTTTAAAGCCGAGGATTTTGCCTCAAGTGCCGAAAAGAAAATTTCTTATAGTGCACATGGGATGGATTTTAATTTTATTGGTCGAGATTATTTATTAAATTTTGCCTTACCAAATTTTTATTTTCATTTTGTTACCGCATATTCAATCTTAAGAAATCAAGGAGTTGAACTCGGTAAAGCGGATTATATCGGCAAAATATAAATTAAAAATGTTAAAAAAACTTTCACCACAAGAAGATAAGATTCTAATTGAAAGGCGATGAGGATAGTAAAAGAACTGAAATCCTTTGCATCAATTGTGGTAGAAATTTAGAATTCATAAAATATTTGTTTTTAATACACAAATTAGCGGATTAATATTAAATTCCACTAATTAAATTTTTATAACACGAATTTAGTTTTGAGTTGATTAAAAATGGTATATGATAAGAGAGATTAATAACAACAGTTGATTATTTAAGTTAAAAAATATAAAAAAATGAAGTTTTAATATGACAGTTCTTATAGTTACTGCACCTTCGGAACCAAAACAAGGAGACCACGATTATGGTGCTATCTTAGCAAAAAAACTAAATGCAAAACATATTAGCAATCAACAAGATGTTGAAGATTTATTCTCCTCAGTTGATCAACTTGAAGAACCTAAAATTTTGCATTTAATAATAAATTCTTCTGACGGTCAGATTTTCACTGGCTCATCTATCAAATTAGAAAAATTAAATGAATTAAAACAAAAAGGCTTCAAAATATGTTTGACTGCCATTGAATATAAAAAAACACCAATTTCTGAAAATCAAGATATGGTTAATTTATTTAATCAATATTTTGATATAGCTGATAAAGTTATTTTTGTTGATGAAGAGGATAAAGAATGTGCTGTTAAAAAAGTGTCATCCTCTAAAGATTCTATACAAGACAAAATAACTAATTCTAAAGTAATCAAAATCCCAAACACTGTTGATTTGGATCAGGTTTTACCATTTAATGATAGAACGGAAAGCAATATCTTAACCTTTGGAATGATTAGACCCTATAAAGGTTTTGAATATTCACTTAAAATAGCTGAAAAATTAAAAAAACTAAATTCAAATATCAAAGTTATAATCGTTGGTTCAACCAACGAAAATTTTTTAGCAGAACTAGGGAAAATTTTAATCAAATCTTATGAAGGTGTATTATTTGAAGGAGAGGAGGCAAGAAAAAAAATTAAAGATATTCTTTCTTCGAAAGATACAAATTTAAAAAAAAACAATCATTACTTGAAATTCATAATAAATGTAAAGGAAAAGAATCAATAAATGTAGAATTACATTTTGATATAGAAGAGACCGAGTTAGCATCAATTTTTAGTAGATGTAAATATTCTGCTAATTTTTATCCTGGAAAAGGTTTATCTAATCACTTCAGCGGAGTTTCAAATGCAATTATAATGGGGATGAAGGTTTATGGATTGGTTGGTAATGTAACTCCTGATTTTTTTAAAGATAGTGGTCGATATACAGATTTAGCAATGACATTTACGGATAGATATTTAGATTTTGTTGCCAGAAAAGTTATTGAAGATATATTAAATATTGAATCCAATAAAGAATTACAAAGGCAATTAGAACAAAAAATTAAAGTTTTTATAGAGGAAGAGGAAATTGGTATTGATAATGTAGCAAGAAAACATCAAGAAGTTTATGATAGTTTAACAACTGAAAATATTAAATCTAATATTAATCCTCCGTTATTATCATCAGAACCAGTTACAGCAACTATTGAAAATACTCTAAAAAAGTTAACTGGAATCGATGTTGCTGACTTAGAAAAACATGAAAAATTATTTGTTTATCATCTTTTTCTGGAGAGTCGCGAAGAGATTAGAAAATCAACTAAAAGCGACGAAGAAAAAACCAAACATCTCACAGAATATTTTAATAATAAAATTGATACATTTTACGGATATCTAGATGATGAAGAATTGAAAAAACTTAAGATCAATGAACAAATTTTGAAAGATAATTTTACAGCGATTAATGATGGATTAAATTCAACCAAAGAAAATCCTTACGAAGGAAAAGATCAGTGGTACAGGATTTATGGTCACGATGATGTTTTTGATAGCCAATTATGGAAAATCGATAATTGGTTAGATTTGGAAATGAGATTTGCTCTTAATATTAGAAAAGAAAATGAAAACAGTCGTTTAGAAGAATTTCATGATTATGCTAATCCATTTAAACCAGGATTTCCGTTTGGAACTATTGTGGCTTCAACCCCGGGTTTGATCATGACCGCATTAAGGATGGGCGTTAATAGCACCAAATTTGTTACAAAAAATATTGTAAAAATTTTGGATTGTAAAAAAATCGATAATAGTAATTTAACAAAAGGGCGTTAATAATTCAGCCTCAATTTAAGAGATATCTATAAAACAAGCTATGCACCATCCCCGTTTTTTAAACAAAAACTCCCTTCTAAATTGATGGCAAGGCCCCCACAAATTTAATGCAACTTCTCCTTTCTTGAATTGATCAAAAATCACATTTAAAACTTGTTTTAAATGCACTAAAATTTAATCAATCAAATTAAGGATAAAATTATATGCCAAAAGGAATTCCATGTTTAACAAAAATTCAAAAGCAAGAAATCATTAAACGAGTATCCGATAAAGGTGAGTGCATAGTTCATTTAGCTAAAGAATTTAAAGTTGATCCAAAAATAATTTATAACTTACTTAAAACCAAAGCCAATCAACATCAAGCAATCCTTGAATTGGCAAAGCTCAAACGAGAAAATGAGGCTTTAATTTCAATTATTGGTTCTTTGGTAGCCGAAAGTCGTATAGGGAATAAAAAGAAAGAAGCGAGAGGTTATTTTGGATTATTTTTCATCTTCAAAAAAGGCAAAAGTCAGCAAATCTGTTGCTTACAGCCAAGGTTGCAGTCTCTCGCAATTCTCTTTATTATAAACCAAAACTTCCAGTAAAAGATTTAATTTTAAAACAACAAATTGAAGCGGTTTTAATTGAGCATAAATCTTATGGTCATCGAAGAGTCGCCATAGTTTTAGGAATCAATAAAAAACCGGTTTCAAGAGTTATGAAGTTGTTTAATATTAAATGTAAAAAATCAAGATAAAAACCGAGATTTAAGAAAGATAAATTTCCAAAAAATTCGGCTAAGAATTTGATTTTAGAAACAGTGATAAATAAGCTAAATCAAGTTTGGGTTAGTGATTTTACTTACATTTCTTATCAAAATAAATTTATGTATTTAGCGACAATTCTTGATTCATTTACGAGAGAAGTTATTGCATAGAATATTTCGAGCAGACACAATAAAGAGTTGATAACACAAACATTGCTAAACGCCATAAACAAAAGAGAAAAATCACCGCAAATATTCCACTCTGATCAGGTTAGCGACAATTTTCTTCAGAAAATTGCAACTGATTCAAATAAAAATAAAATCTATCAGTAGTATAAAAGCGATGATTTGGCTAATATTTTAAGATCAAAAAATATCAAGGCTTCAATGAGTAAAAAAAGCTCTCAATGGCAGAATGGAAGACAAGAATCTTTTTATCAAAAACTTAAATTTGAGCTTGAAGATTTTAACGCTTATCAAAGCCAAGGTGAGTTGATTGAGACAATTGCTTTGCAGATTTATTATTACAATAATAAACGAATTCATCTTGCGCTTAAAATGCCACCAGCATTGTTTTATCAACGATTTAGCCAAGAAAGTTTTTCAAAAAAATCGACGCTTTTGCATCTATCTTATGCATAAGAGAGATGCAAAACAACAATTGGTCATTTAAAGTTAAAAAAATATAATGATCTCTGTCGATCAATTTAGAAGGAAGTTTTTGTTTAAAAAACGGGGACAGTGCAAATAGCTTCTTTATTTTTTTCAAATTCTTTCATATCAAATTTTTATAAGTAAGTTAATTTTTATGTCAAAAGAATTTGTAAATTTTTTAATAAACTATAATTAAAATCGATTTAATTCCCAAAAAACCAGCCAGTAATTATGTAGTTGGTTAGCAAAATAAGAATTGATGAGGTCACCACCGCATTAGTTGTGGCGATACCGACTCCTTCGGCACCGCGGTTTGAATTATAGCCAAAATAGCATCCAACAACACTAATTATAAAGCCGAAAAATCCAGCCTTAACCAAGCCAGAAATTACATCGATTGATTCTAAATATTTGAAAGTATTGGCGATATAAGGACCACTGGAAAAACCTAGTGAATGCACGCTTACTAAATATCCGCCCATAACTCCAATGATGTCGGCAATTAATACTAAAAAAGGCATCATGATAATTCCAGCAAGAATTCTTGGAGCAAATAAATATTTGAAAGGATTGGTTGAAAGGGTGCGAAGGGCATCAATTTGCTCTGTAACTTTCATGGTTCCAATTTCGGCAGCCATTGAGGCTCCAACTCTACCTGCAACCATTAAGCCAGCTAATACTGGTCCAAGTTCACGAGTGATCGATAAGACCACAACTGTGGCAATGGTACTTTCGGCATTAAAACGCGAAAAACCCGAATAGCTTTGCAGTGCTAAAACTGCTCCAGAAAAAATCGCAGTTAAACCAACGACAGGTAAAGAATAATAGCCAATTTGCATAATTTGGCGAAAAAATAATCGTGGATAAAATGGCGGGGTAAGGCAGTGAAACACAGAGTTGCCAGCAAAATTAAAAGCATCACCAATTTTAGAAATATTGGCAATAAAATAATGACCGATTTTTTCAATAATTTTTACAATTATCATAAATTTAATGTTGATATAATTTAAAAAAATTTATAAAATATTTTTATCAATTATACATTATGAAAATTAAACCATTTATTTCAATAACAAAAAACAGTTTTAATTTTATTGGCTTGTCAAAAAATTTTGTTAAAAACTTAGCAATTTTTTTGATAATATGCCAATTTACTTTGCTGTTTGTAAATTTTTCGCACCAATTCACCAATCATTCTCATCAAAATCAATATCAAATAAAATCTGATTTTGATTCAAAAAAAAATCACAAAGAACAGCATCATTGCTTTCTTTGTTTTTTAAATCAATTTTCCGATTTTTTAATTTTAAATAATGTTTTACTTTTAAATCTAACATTGATTTTAATAAAATTCTTGATTAGAAATTTATTAATATTAAACCTGCCAAAAGCCAGATTCTCCAAAGCTCCAAGAGCCCCACCAATTTTTGTTTAATCATTAAAACTAAATTATTTTAGTTATTAAATTTTTAAAATAATTCTTAATTTTCAATTAAACAAAAATATAAATATGAAAAAATTTTTAGCGGTTTTCGCCAGCATTTATTTAATTAGCGATTTTGCCAATAGTTCTGAACTTAACTATCAGGTTCAAGCCAAAAAACTAGATAATTCTAGAAATAATTTGTCACCAAAAACTTATAGCTCATCATTCAATTATCAGCGTGAAAACATCGATAATTTACCGCAAGGACAAGCTAGCTCACTCAATCAAATTTTGCTTCGTGCACCCGGTGTTTCGCATGATTCATACGGACAAATTCATATTCGTAACGATCACAGCAATATTCAATATCGTATTAATGATGTGATTATTCCTGAAGGAATAAACGGCTTTGGCAATGTATTGGATGCCAGATTTATTGACTCTGCCGATTTACTCACTGGGGCATTACCAGCGCAATATGGTTATCGAACTGCTGGGGTGGTGGAAATAAAAACCAAAGATGCGGTTTCAAAAGATAATTTGAAAAACGGCTTCTACTCGGAAGTAATTTATGGACAAAATCGAACTGCAGGTTTTAACCAGCAGGCTAGTGGCTCGAAAAATGGTTTAAATTATTTTTTAAGCGGTTCGTATCTTCAAAACTCCAGAGGCTTAGAAAGCCCAACTGGAGCAAGAAAATCGATACATAACCAAACTAAGCAAGATAAATTATTTGGTTATTTTTCTTATTTACTTAATCCAAATAACCGAGTTTCATTGATTGTTGCTAATGCTACCAATCGTTTTGAAATACCAAATATTGCAAATCAAAAAACTGAATTTGAATTACAAAATGTTAACAATTTAAATTCGGCTAATATTGATCAAAATCAAGTTGAGGGTAATCGTTTTGCGATTTTATCGCTACAAGGTGTTAATAAAAATGAAATTGATTACCAAATTTCATCTTTTGTTCGTCATAATGATTTAAAATTTAGTGGCGATAATGCGCATGATTTAATTTTTGCTG
>JALREU010000109.1 GCA_023256705.1 Rickettsiales bacterium | reverse complement strand
ATTAATCGTGATTTTACCGCAGGTCAAGTTTTAGATAAAGGTATTATTGGAACTTGGGGTGGTATTAATTTTATTAGAACAACTCTTTTAAAATCACCTGCGGCCAATGTTCGTGAAGTATTGTTATTTACTGACCAAGCAATTTGTTTAGGTATGCCAAGTGAAGTTATCACTAAATTTGGTGAAAACCCAGAAAGAAACTTTTTAATGCAAATGCACATTGAATTAAGTTTTGGTGCGGCCAGAATTGAAGATGAAAAAATTATTAAACTTCGTGTTAAATGCGAATAATTATTAACCTTTAATCATATTATTATTTTATGGCAGTTATAGACTCAAATGAAAGTGTAAATTTAGCAAATATTGCACTTAATCCGCCTGTATTACCACAGGCAAAAACTAATGGAGCTCCTGTTCAAGCTGTTACTTCAATTGTAACTATTGCAACAACCGATTCTGCAAATTCTAAATGGAGAATTGCAAGGCTTCCTTCAAATACTCTTTTGCATCAATTGACAGTTTCAACAACTGCTCAAACTGGTAGCACTGACTTTGATATTGGTGTTGCTTATAATCCTGATAAACTTAGTGGTGCAACAGTTTCAGTAAATTGCTTGGCTGACGCTTTGACACTTGCTACTGCGAGCCGTGCTTTAGATGGTTTAAAAGATGTTAGCATTGCTAATTCCGCAAAAGAATTGTGGGAAGTAGCTGGCTTAACTTCTGACCCTCAATGCGATTTGGATATAATCTTTACTGCAAATACTATCGGCACTGCTGGTGGAACTTGTGGTTTTAAAATTGAATACAAAATCTAATGCCATCAAAAACCGACCTTTGCAATCTAGCATTAATTAAAATTGGAAAAAGTCGTGTCATTGATATTGACACTGACAATAGCCAACAGGCTACCGATTTAAAATTAGTTTATGATTATGCATTGTCGGAAATTATGGCGGAGGCTGATTGGTCTTTTGCGGTGTTTCGTCAATCCTTAAATAAGATTACAGAAACACCGCTTTACGAATGGAGTTATAAATACCAATTGCCAACAAACCCTGAATATATAAGGATTATTTCTATTGAAAATGACCCTGAATATACCATTGAGGGCAATTATATTCTTGCCAATACAGATACTTTAAGAATTACCTATATTGGCAAGGTTATAGACCCTAATCAATACACAATCCCTTTTCAAAATGCCTTTGTTTTATTGTTAGCAAGTAAAATTTGTTATAATCTTACAAACTCAAGTTCAAGAGAAAAGGAATTGTTGGCTGAATATAGAGACAAATTATCCTATGCAATAAGCCAATATAAAACACTTATTTCGGAGTCCGCTATTACTGATAATAGCTGGGCAACAACTAGAACAACTGGGAGTTAATGCCAACTACTAATGAAATACAAACAAGATTTAATGCTGGTGAATTATCGCCAAATATAGATGGTTTAGTTGATTTTGAACCATTTTTTTATGGTGGCTCTATTGTAGAAAATTTTGATGTTCACCCCCAAGGTTGGTTATTTCGTAGAAAAGGAACTAAATTTGTTAATGAAGTTAAAGATAGCACCAAAAAAACAAGAATAATCCGTTTTAAATATAATATAGACCAAGTTTTAATTATTGAGTTAGGTGCTGGCTATTTTCGATTTTATGCCCAACAAGCTATAATTCTAAGTGGTGGCAGTGCTTATGAAGTTGCCAATGCTTTTACCGAAAGCGATTTAGATTATATTCGATACATACAAAAAGATGATATTGTTTATTTATTGCACCCACTAAAAGGCTATTTTAAATTAATTCGATTAGCTAATAACAATTGGACTTTTGCAAGTGTTGATTTACAATTTGGACCATTTCAAAAAGAAAATATTTTACAAACCCAAACTTGCTCAATAAATAATCACGGACCAGTAGGAACAACAGGAACATTAACCGCTTCTGGACATACCCCTTTTACTGCAAATCATGTTGGCAGTTTATGGCTAATGAGAGATGGAACTAGTTATGCTTACCTTAAAATAACTGCTTTTACAAGTTCTACAAGTGTAAGTTATATTTCTCAAAATACAATAGCCACCTCTTTTGCGGCCAAAGCCTTATATACTTGGAGAGCTGGTGAATTTGGTTTGCATCGTAGTTATCCAAGAGCAATAACTTTTCACGAACAAAGAGTAGTTTTGGCTGGCTCAATTAATGAACCTCAAAAAATTTGGTTTAGTAAAAGTGGTGAATATGAAAATTTTGATGAAGACTACGGAGCAATGACTGCCGATGATGGTTTTAATCGAACAATAGCAAGCTCGACCAATGATTCTATTTTGTGGTTATTTAGCGATGAAGTCTTATTTATTGGTTGCACTGATTCCGTTTATATTGCCAAACCCTCTAATAACTCCGCAGGTTTATCAAATACCGATATTTCATTAAGACGGCAAGTTGCTTTTGGTAGTGAGTGGGTAGACCCTGTTTATGCCGACAATACACCATTCTATTTACAAAGAGGAAAACAAAAAGTAAGAGGATTAAATTATACCGCTACCGAAGGCAAATTTGGAACTAAAGATATAACAATTAGAAGCGACCATATCACAGGTTCAGGGATTAAAAGATTTGAATATCAACAAAATCCTATAAGCACAATTTGGGCTTTAAGAGAAGATGGACAAATTGCGAAATTTACTTATGAAAGCGACCAAGAAGTAAATTGTTGGACCAGATTTAAAACTGATGGTATTGTCGAAGATATCGCAATTATTCCTTCAAGTAAAGAATATGACGAAATCTATTTTGTTGTTAATAGAACTATAAACGGAGCAACAAAACGATTTATAGAGGTTTTAGAACCCGATTTTAGCTATGAAAAACTAGATTATATTTATTCTGATTCAACATTGATTTATGATGGCAGGCAAAACACAACACTTACATTAACTGATACAACCGCCACCGCTGGAAGCTCAATCTTTACTGCCAATAGTGTCGGTAAAGAAATACGAAATGTTAATGGAAATGGACGAGCTGAAATTATATCATATACTAGCGGAACTGTTGTTGGAATTAATATAACTAGAAATTTTGATAGCAATAATCTAACTGCTAACAATTGGGGAATTGCCGTTAATGAAGTATCGGGTTTAAATCATCTAATTGGAGCTAATGTAATTGCTAATGGCGATTCTGCAACCGACCCAAGCACAAAACTTGTCGATAATACTGGTAAAATTACATTAAAAAACTTTGCTGTTATTATTATTGTTGGATTGCCTTATAAGTCAATTTTTACCTCTATGCCTATAGAAAGTAGAAAATTAACACAAATTTTAGGAAGTCAGCAAAATAAAATCTTGAGAATTACAGAATTATCTGTTAAATTCTTTAACTCAAGGGGGGGTGATATTGAATTAGATAATAAAACTATACCAATTATAGCGAGGAATTTTACTGATTTAATGTTTAAAGCCCCTAATTTTACTAATGGAATTAGAAATATAACTATTGCTGATGATTGGGGTTATGATAAAAAATATTCTATCACACAAACCGAACCACAAGCAATAAATATTAAAAACATAACTTATGAGGTAAGTATCTAATATGGCTTTACCAGTTGCTCCACTATTCATTGCTGGCTCTGCTTTAAATTTTGCAGGCTCTATTTATGGAGCTAATATGGCAAAAAAAGATTTAAAAAGACAACAAATGGCTTTATGGGACCAAGCAAGATTAATTGAAGAACAAGGCGATTTTGAAGCTATCCAAACACGAAGACAATTTGAAAGTTTATTGGGTGAACAAAAATTAAGTATAGCAACAAGCGGAGCTGAATTTGAAGGCTCTGTAATGAATATATTAGACCAAACCTTAAGAGATAAAGAAACAAATGTTAATATAATAAAGAAAAATGCACAAGCACAAGCCAATTTATTAAGAAATCAGGCCGCCCAATTAGGCAAAAAACGCAAAACCCTAATGCGAAATACTTTAATAAGTTCAATTGGAAATATTGGACAAAGTGCAATGTCTTTATCAAAAATTGATGCAAAAACACAAAATACATTATAAATATGGTTAAAATACCTGAGTCTTACGGAATAGTTGCAAAAATGAACGCTCAAACTCAAATTGCTATGCCAGATAATGGCTCGCAAATGACCGCTCAAACTATGCAACAAGTCGGTGGTAATTTAATGAATATGGCAATACAAGCTGAATACATAAACCAAAAAGAACAAGAAGTTTTTAATGCCTCTCAATTAATTGATTTTAAAACCGAATTATCTCGTTTTGAGAACCAACAAAGAGTCGCATTAACTGAATTGCCTGCAAACGATGCAAAAGCTATACAAACGGCTAAAAACAAGTTTATGACCGAAAGGCAAAAATTTGTCGATGATTACTCAAGTAAATATAAAGATAATAAACAAGTATCTGATTTATTAAAAAGACAAGCGAATGCCGAAAGTGTCGATTTTGAATATGATGTTGGCAGGGTTATATCATCTAAAATGAAAGAATATGGGCAAAACACTATTTATAAATCTATTTATGACATTAATAATAGGTTAAGTAGTGGTGGCAATATTAATAAACTTAGCCAACAACTAAAAGAAACCTTGGACACTGGTTTTAAAGCTGGATTAATTGACCAACAAGACATTATTAGAGAAACCGAAAAACAAAAATCAATTATTGTAGAATTACAAAAACAATATGAAAAAACA
>JALREU010000108.1 GCA_023256705.1 Rickettsiales bacterium | reverse complement strand
AGTTATAAAATGAAAATTATCGCCAAAAATAACAATTTAGATAAAGTAAAATTTGCCTCCATTACCCCTTTAACACTTGGAGCGGACGGCATAATTCTTATTGGAAAAATTTTGTTATTTCCATTTCGCGACTAGATATAATTTTGATTGAATTATGATCTTTTTTGGTTAGATATTTAGTAATCCATATTATCAATTTTACCTTCTTAAAGCATTAAAAAGATACTAAATTAATAATTAATTTACATGATAAAAAAAATTTCAATATTTACATTATTAATACTATTTTTTTCTAATTTTGCAAACGCCAACCCAGCCAGTTTTAATGAGGTAGCTAAGGAAATCTTAGAAAATTCAAATTCATCTCTAAGCGACAATTATCAGCTCAAGTCTAAAGAATATGAATTACAAATTAGCTCAAATTATTGGCTTCCGACTCTTTATTTGGATAGTAATTTATATCGCACCAATGATCCAGCCCAGAATTTTGTTGGTAATTTGTATCAACGAGCAGTTAAGGCAAATGATTTGTCTATTCCAAATTTAAATTCATCGCAAACCAACAATTTTTTAAAGACCGCAATTGGATTAAATCTAAATCTATATCAAGGTAATGCCAGTGAGGAAAATTTTCAATATCAAAAAAATATGGCTCTAGCTAAAAATTATGAGGCTAAACAAAATAAAATAAATCAATATTTTGAGGTTGCCAAGGCTTATACTGCAATTGTTTTACTTAAGCAACATCAAAAAAAATTACAAAAAATTTATGCCAAAATTAATGAAATTTTAAAAACATATAACTTAAATAATCAAAAAAATCAAATTGGCTATTTTGGTTTTTTAGTATTGAAGACTTCGCATAATTTAATTGAAAACACTCTAAATGCTAATCAAAGCAAAGAAAAAATGCTTTATAAAATTTTGTTTGAACTAGGATATAATCAGCCTTTTTGGCAGGTGGTTGATGGTGATTTAAATTTTTATTTAAACAATTTCTTTAAAATTAGGGATAAAAAAAATGATATTTCGTTTGAAGCTTCATCAGCAAAATCAAAAGTAAACGCACAAATTAATTATAAAAAAATTCGCCAAGCAAAAAACTTGCCAACACTTGATTTTTATGCGGAAAATTATGCCTTTAAGGGTGTAAGGCAAGCTAATAATGGATATAATTTTGGTCTAAATTTGCATTGGAATTTTTATGATCCAATCAATTTTGATAATGAAAAAATTGAAAACGCCAATTCTACGGCCTCTAATTTCGATTATCTCAATAAAATTCAACAAGAAAAAATTTTTATTACTCAAAATCAAGCACAAATTGAAATTGTAGAAAATTCATTACGTAATTTAGAAAAAAATGATGAAATGCTTTTTCAAAACATTAAAATTACTCAAGAACTTTATCGCACAGGTTCAGTTGCGGTATCGGTCTTATGCGATGTTATTATTAATTATTTAAGCAATTTTACTGAATATACCAATTCACAATTTAAATTAATTGAATTATATTCAAATATCGGCACAAAAATTCAATTTAACCCAGATGAATTCATTAAATAACAAGAAATTTGATTTGCCAAAAATCTTGGCAAATTATTTTATAAATAATGCAAAATTAGCTTCAATTTTATCAATTTTTGCAATATTTCTTGGTCTTTCCTCTCTATTTTTAATTGCCAAAGAAGAAGAGCCGCAAATTATCGTGCCAATGATTGACATCATTATTAATGCTGACGGCTTAAGTGCTAAGGAGATTGAACGCGAAATCACCGAAATTGTAGAAAAATCAATGTGGGGAATTTCGGGAGTCGAATATATTTATTCGCAAAGTCAAAAACATCAATCACTTGTAACTGTTCGTTTTAAGGTCAATCATTCCTTAGAACAGAGTTTACTTCAGGTTCATCATAAATTGATGACTATCGAAAAAATGCTTCCTACTAATATTAGCAAGCCACAAGTTCGCTCTCTTTCAATCGATGATGTAGCTTTTCTTCTTTTAAGTTTTTCATCGACTGAATTAAGTGGATTGGAGCTTCGACAAATCATTGCCAAACTCGGCAAAAATCTTGCTCAAACTAAGGATATTAACAATATCGAAATTTTAGGTGGTCAGCAAAAAATCATCAAAATAATCTTGCAACCTCAGGCAATTAAAAGACTAGGAATTGATTTAGACTCAATTGAAAATGCAATTTTTAAAAATCAAAAAATTCAATATGCTGGCAAAAATCTCGGCAATAAAATTATCTATGATATCGATGTTGGCGGTCGATTTAATAATATCGATGACATTAAAAATGTCGCCATTGGCTTTTATGCGGGCAAAGTTTTAAGACTTAACGATGTTGCCGAGATCATTGAATCGGTTGCAGATGATGATAAAATTTCATCAATTTATTTTTCTAAGAATAATATTGAAAATGCCATTTCACTTTCTTTTTCTAAGCGAAGCGGAGTCAATGCAGTCAATCTTTCGCAAGAAATTATTGAAAAAACTAATCAATATTTACAAAATTATCCAAAAATAAATTTAAGCATCATGCGCGATTATGGCAAAAGTGCCAAGGCTAAATCCGATGAGTTAATTTTTCACTTAATAATCGCAACTCTTTTAGTGGCTTTATTAATTGCAGTTTTTATGGGTTTAAGATGTGCTTTAGTGATTGGTATAGCAATTCCAATAACTCTTTCATTAACTCTGATTACATTTTACTTTTTAGATTTTACTCTTAATCGGGTGACACTTTTTGCATTGATTTTTGCCATCGGAATTTTGGTTGACGATGCCATAGTTGTGGTTGAAAATATTGAGCGACATTTTAATTCTAAAAACAAATTATCATTGCCAAATCTTGCAATAATTGCAGTCTCTGAAATTGGTTCCTCAACAATTTTGGCAACCTTTGCGGTAATAATTGCGATTTTGCCAATGAGCTTTGTCCAAGGACTGATGGGGCCATATATGAAGCCAATTCCAATTGGCGCCAGTTTTGCGATGCTATTTTCATTATTGGTAGCTTTTATGATTACACCAATTGCTTCGATTAAATTAATCAAGCCTCATATTTTAATGAAATCATCTAAAAACAAAGCTTCTTTTTTGGATAATTTTTATCAAAAAATTATCCATATTTTTTTAGATAAAAAATCTTCAGCGATATATTTCGTTTTAATGATTTTAGTTTTTTTAATTTTGTCATTATCTCTGGTTTATTTCAAAGAGGTTAAGGTCAAAATGCTTCCTTTTGATAATAAGGATGAGTTTCAAATTACCTTGGATTTTCCGGCTTCTACCAACCTGCAAGATAACCATAATTTAAGTATTAAATTAGCAGAAATTTTAAGCGAAGATCCAAATATTCTTAAGATTCAAGTTTTTTCGGGCGAGCCTGCACCATTCAGTTTTTCAGGTATGGTAAAGCATAATTATTTGCGACACCAAGATTATCTTAGCGATTTACAAATTTTATTAAAAGACAAAAAGCTTCGTGAAATTTCAAGTCATGAAATTATAAAAAATTTACGTCCAAAGATTGCTGAGTTTGCAAAAAAACACCAAATCATCGCCAAGGTATTGGAAATCCCACCTGGTCCACCAGTTTTGAGTACAGTAGTAGCAGAAATTTATAATTCTAACGCCCAAACATCCCAAGGTAATATTGCTACCAATGACATTTATAAAATATTTTTAAATGAACCAAGTTTAGTCGATTTAGATAGATTTGATAAAGCTCTAAGACCAAAAAAAATTTTTGAGTTTGATTATGAAAAGGCTGGAAATTTGGGGGTTAATAGCGGCTCGATTGCCAATATTGGTAAATTATATTTTTCCAATAACAAAATTGGTTCATTGCAAAATTTAAATGCACCAGAAGAAGTTGGGATTTATTTGCAATTTCCAAATCAAAATAAGGCTGATATAAATTCCATCATGGATTATAATGTAAAAACCATTAACGGCGGAAGTGTAAAATTTGGCGATTTAATAAAATCAATTCATGATGAAGAAAATATAGCTTTATATCGAAAAAATCTGCGGTCAGTAAATTATATTACCGCCGAAATTTCTGGCAACGAAGAAGCTCCAATTTATGCAATAAACAAACTAAATAAAAATTTACAAAATTATCAAAAATATTTTATGGAAATCCCTAATCAATTATCTTTGGTGGCAATTAAATGGGATGGCGAAATTTTCATTACCATCGAAGTTTTTCGTGATTTGGGTTTTGCTTTTATTTTTGCCATCATTGGAATTTACATTTTGATTTTGATTAAATTTAAAAGTTTTTCAGTACCAATAATTATTATGATGCCTATTCCTGTAAGCCTTATTGGCGTTATGATTGGCCATTATATTTTAAATTCATATTTTACCGCAACTTCAATGATTGGCTTTATGGCAGGTGCTGGCATTATCGTTCGAAATTCTATAATTTTAATTGATTTTATTGAGCAACAAATTTTACAAAAAATCGCTTTAAAAGAGGCTGTTATTCAAGCTGGGGTTTTAAGGTTTCGTCCTATGTTATTAACGGCTTTGGCGGTAATATTTGGAAGCTTGGTCATGTTATCAGACCCAATTTTTAATGGTTTTGCAATTAGTTTAATTTTTGGGGAAATTGTGGCTACTTTACTAAGTCGATTTTTAATTCCAATTTTGTATTTTTATTTAATTGGTAAAAAACGAGAACAAAAAATATTAATTAATTTATAATTAATACTTTTTTTATTTAAA
>JALREU010000107.1 GCA_023256705.1 Rickettsiales bacterium | reverse complement strand
AAAACAACTTATAGTTAATGGATATATTAAACAACCTGTAATTTGAAAATTTGTTAATAAAACAAGCAAAAATAAAATAAACGAAAATAAAATATAAAGATAATTTTTTTTAAATAGTTGGTAAAAATTATTTTTAATAATTAAAAAATAAAAAAGATATAATATAAATACAGAATAAAGAATATAAAAAGCTTTCAAAGAAATTATTGACCGAAACATCAAAGTTGTAATTGGACCAATATTTAGCAACAACACTTTTGCCATAGAAAAATTAGCTCGAGACAATGATATCTCCGTAATTTCACTCTCAAATAATTTTGAATTACTTAACAAAACTACCAGCTATGGCGGAGTTTTTGTTGGTGGAATTTTACCAGAAACTCAAATTGATAGAATTGTTAATTTTGCCATGGATAAGGGTAAATTTAATTTTGCGATTTTAGCTCCAAATAATTCCTATGGTAAAATTTCAACAGATTATCTCAAAAAATTTGTTCGCGCTCGTGATGGCAACTTTATTACTTCCGAGTTTTATGAAACTAGCAACCAAGATATTGACCGCGCAGTTAGCAGAGTTATTAACTCTTTTGGGGTTCCAACTAAATCCAGAAATCGCGATACTTCATATCTTGGAGATTATGATCGCATTTATCCACAAGTTATTTACATTCCAGAATCTGGAAAAATTTTATCAAAAATTGCCAGTTCAATTGTTAATTTAAATAAAGACGAAAGGCAGTTTCAATTAATTGGTTCTTCGCAATGGGACGACCCATCTACCTTAAAAGACATTAATCTTTTAGGTGGCTGGTTCCCCGCTCCTGAACCTGAAAAATTTCAAGTTTTTATAAAAAATTACTACGACTCTTTTGGTAAATATCCACCAAGAATCGCGTCATTAGCCTATGATTTTACTACTGCTATAGCAATTATTGCACAAGACAAAAAAAATCTAAGGATTGATTTTAAAGACTTTACTGATTTTAGTGATAAATATAATAACAACTTCACTGGAATTGACGGCATCTTTAGATTTTTACCAAATGGCGCCGTGCAACGAAACTTAGCTGTATTGCAAGTTGGCAACCAAAGATTTGATACCCTAGAAAATTCGGTTGAAAGATTTTTGAAATATTAACATAAAATAAAATGGATTTAAATTTAAAAAAACATCGTGAAGACCTGATTTTCTTACCTTTAGGCGGAGCCAATGAAATTGGCATGAATCTAAATTTATACCATTTAGATGGCAAATGGATTATGATTGATTGCGGTGTTGGCTTCGCTTACAATACTCCAGGGATCGATATGATGACTCCCGACATATCTTTCATCAAACAAAATCGTCATAATTTACTAGCAATTATCCTGACCCATATCCATGAAGATCATATGGGGGCAGTACAATATTTATGGCGCGAACTTGAAGTTCCAGTTTTTGCCACAAATTTTGGTGCTAATTTTTTGAAAAGTAAATTAGCAGAATTCAAGCTTGATAAGTTGGTTCCAATCAACATAATTGACGACTCCAAGCCTTTAAAACTTCATCCATTTGAAATCGAATTTATCGGACTTACTCACTCAGTTCCTGAAATGAAAGCACTTCTAATCAAAACTCCAAAAGGCAATGTTTTGCATACAGGGGATTGGAAGCTTGACCACACTCCAGTTGTTGGAGAAATTAGTGAAATTGAAAAAATTAAAAAATATGGCGATAATAGAGAAATTGATGTCGTAGTTTGCGATTCAACAAATGCCATAAATGAAGGACACTCTAAATCGGAGGGCGATTTACACAATTCACTTAAAAGCCTAATTATCAACCGCTCTGGCTATGTTGGCGTCACAACCTTTGCTTCAAATATTGCTCGAATTCACACTATCGCCTCAATTGCTAAAGAAGTTGGAAGGAAGGTAGTATTGGTTGGATTTTCATTACACAGATTGTTAGATGTAGCTAAAAAAAGCGGATATTTACTCGATAATTTTGAATTTATTTCAGACCGTGAAATAAAATTTTATGACAAAAGAGAAATATTGATTATTTCAACAGGTTGCCAAGGTGAGCCAATGGCAGGAACTAGAAAAATTGCTTCGAACACTCACCCAACTATTCATTTTACAAAAGGTGATTTGATGATTTTCTCATCAAAAATTATTCCAGGTAATGAGAAAAAAATTTTCGAGTTATTCGATTTGCTCGCCAAAAAACAAATCGATGTAATGACCGAAAAAGACCATTTTGTGCATGTCTCTGGACATCCATCTAAAGAAGAATTGCGGGAGCTTTATGCCATCGCCCGCCCAAAACTCGCTATTCCAGTTCATGGCGAATTTATTCATACCAAAACTCATTGCGAACTTGCCAAAGAATGTGGGGTTGAAAAAACTATTCAAATCGAAAATGGTTTAGCCATTAAAATTGATAAGAATAACATTATTTCATCCGACAAGATTGGCTTTGTCAAAACTGGCTATATTGGGGTTGATGGCAAGCAATTACTGGATTTAAAAAGCGATATTATTCGTGAAAGAAAAAAATTGCAAGAAGCTGGGATTGTTGTTATTAGTTTTGCAGTAAATAACAACTTAAAAATACATTCTAAAATTATAATGAACGCAGTTGGATCCTATGATTTCAAAAGCGACCGCGAAGCCGAAGATATAATTCATAAGGAAATTGAAATTTTTATTCGCAATAAAGCTCGTGAACTTAATTTAAATGATAGTTTTGGTATTAATTTTCTTAAGAAAAAGAAAAAGAAAATTACTGAAACTAAAATTCTTGCAGAAATCGAAAAGTCGTTGCGATCAAGACTTTTAAAAATCTTTGAAGACTTTATGGGCAAACGCCCCGCTTTGGAAATTAATATTTTAATGATTCACTAAAATGACGCTACTCGCCTTCATTGGAATGTGCCTAGCTTGGGGATTTAGCTGGATCGCCATGAAATTTCAGGTGCAATCATTTTTACCACCCGAAATTTCATTGCTATATCGCTTCCTTCCTGTTTCTTTGATCATGTTTTTTCTTTGCGTTATAACCAAAAAAAGAATTTTACCCTTCAAAACAGAATATAAATATTTTCTCAGTATCGCTTTTTGCAATTTTTTCTTGAATTTTATTATCGGCTATCACGCCAGTAAGTTCATTCCAAGCGGAATGATTGCAGTAATTTTCAGTCTTACCATCATCACCTCTGAAATTTTTAAAGCGATTTTTGACGGCAAAAAAATTCAGAAAAAAATTATCATAAGTAGCAGTATCGGCACCATTGGATTAATATTTTTTATCGGTCCCTTCCTGCAATTTGACAACTCACCAAACAGTCAAAAAATTTTAGGATTTATACTTGGAATTTTTATGATGATTGTATTTTCCTTTGGCAATTTTTTGGTAGAAAAAAACCGCAACCAAAATCACACTCCTTTATTCACCGCAATTGCTTTTTATTCGGGATTCAGTTCTTTGTTTCTACTAATCTTAAATCTAATTTTACAACATAATTTTGAGTTTGATTATTCACCAAAATTTGTTTATTCTTTGCTTTATCAAATATTCTTTTCTTCGATTATCGCTTTTTTATGTTTATATTATTTAATTCAAAAAATTGGCACCGTTCGCGCTAACTACACAGCTTTAATCTATCCAACAATTGCTTTAATTGTTTCATCATTTTTAGAAAATTTTACCTTTACAATTTTTGGAACCTTTGGTTTAATTTTAATAATTGTTGCAATTTCGATTGAATTTGTGAATAAAAATAGTTTAAACAAAATTCTAAAAAATGTCTTTAAAAACTGAATATAAAATCATCGCCGACCATTTGCGTTCGAGCTGTTTTCTAATCGCTGACGGAATTTTACCAAGCAATGAAGGGCGGGGTTATGTGCTTCGCAGAATCATTCGCAGAAGTGTTCGTCAAATTCATAAGTTGGGAGCAAAAAATTTAATTTTACATCAATTGGTCAGGTCTTTAATTACCGAAATGGGCGAGAACTTCCCCGAATTATCGAGGGCTAAAAATGTAATTATCGAAACTTTAAAAAATGAAGAAGAAAAATTTCGTGAAACCCTCGAAAATGGCTTAAAAATTTTAGATGAAGAAATTGCCAAAATCAAAAATTCAAATAATTCAAAACAAAAATTATCAGGAGAAATTGCCTTTAAACTCTACGATACTTTTGGCTTTCCACTTGATTTAACACAAAATATTTGTAGCGAAAATAATTTAGAAATTGATCTGGATAAATTTGAATCAGAAATGGAAAATCAACGCCAAAGAGCTCGCCAAAGCTGGGCTGGAAGTGGAGAAATTGCTGATGACAAAATCTTTTTTACACTCAAAGAAAAATTTGGTGAAACTAAATTTTTATATCACCAAACCACTAAAGCCAAAGCAAAAATTTTAGGAATTTTTCATAATCTAAAAGAGGTATCGAATTTAAATTTAATCGAAAAAAAGGCTGGTGATTTAATTTTTATAATTCTTGACCAAACCCCATTTTATGCAACTTCAGGTGGTCAAAAGGGCGATGATGGTAACTTATTTATTTCAACAAATTATCAAGAAAATAAACCAATTGACTATAATAACATCGAAAATTTTGTCGATATTTTGGAAACTAAAAAATTTGCTGGAAATCTTTTTGTGCATTTCGTTGCCGATTTTAAAGGCAATCTATCAATCTGTTGCTTCGCTTTAAAGCGCGGATTTCATCGCGCTAAATTTGGCATTACTTTCAGCAAGTTCTACTGCAGGATCTGACCCGGCTACGAC
>JALREU010000106.1 GCA_023256705.1 Rickettsiales bacterium | reverse complement strand
TTACCCTCTGAGCGAAGGGGAGGGTGATAACACCGCTAGTTTTGCCAGAGGAAAATTTTACTCTCTGAGCAAACCAAATTATGGGGATGGTTGAAAGCGAAGACTTGGTATTGTTGGGTTGGAAGGTTTAAACTATAAATCATTTTGATAAAATTTTTTTAAATTTATGTTTGGAAATTTTCTTGCAATTTTTACATAATTTTTTATAATTTAAAGTCCAAATCCAAAAAATAATCTCATAACACCAACATCAAAACTATAATTTTAAAATGTTTGTTATGTCTTTGTTGAATAAATTGTTTAATGTTAATTCTAGTGCCAAAATTAATTCGAATTTTGATTTTCCAAATCTTAATCAAGAGGCTCTAAAGCAAGACTTTAAGTTAGTTACTGAAGCATTAACCAAAACAAAATCTGATAATTATAATTTAAAAAATGATGCTAAAATTAAAGAAATAAAAATTTTTTTTCAAAATAAAATTGATGAAAAAAATCACGAATATCGCAACTCAAATGTCTCTGATAACAAAAGATTTAATGATTTAGAAGTTAAAATTGGAATAGAAGAATTTGAAATAATTAAAGATGAATTTTCAAATGAAATTGCTCAAAAAAATATATATTTTCAAAAGGAAATTGCCGAAAAAAAATCAGAAATTTTAAAAATTGAAAACCAAATTAATCTTTTTAAGCACGAAAATAATATTACTAGACCAGCGATTTATCCAACTAAAAGAGCTAAAATTTTGAGTTGGTTAGTTATGGCAGTTTTAATAATTGCTGAAACAATTTTTAGTGGCATGTTTTTTGCTAAAGGTAATGAAATGGGTATTGTTGGGGGTGTAGCTTTTGCGGGAATGATTTCCTTTATTGTTGTATTGGGCGCATCTTTATTTATCGGATTTTTTTATAAATTAGCATTTGTTAAAAATGGTAAAAATAAATCTAAAAAATATTTTTTTACGACTATTTTTGTTTCTTTAATTTTAAGTTTAATTGCGGTAAATTTTCTTATTGCCCATCATCGTGAAGAAGTTGCCAGCTTAGCTATAACCAATATTAGTTTTGCTAAAATTTTTACACCTTTACATGAATTTGATTCAATTTTATTAATTATTTTTAATTTATTTTGTTTAGGTTTTTGTTCATACAAAATTTATCATTTATCGGAGCCATTTTTAGAATATGAAAAAATGGATAAATTACTCAAAAAATTAAATTTAGATTTAACAGATACCAAAAATAATCAATTGTTTTTTTTTGATGAAGAATTAAAAAAAGCCAATGAAAAAATCGACATTAAATATAAAGAGATTGGCGACAAAAGTTCGCAATTGCAAAATATTAATAATCGTGAAAAAAAATGGCTTAAATCATATCCAGAATATGTAAAATATTTAGAAGAAAATGCCAATTTCTTGATTAAATTTTATGCCGAACAATTGCAAAAAAACGGTAATAAATTCAATGAAGAAATTCCGATAATTTCTTTTGAAATTCCAGAGCTAGAGCCTGTTGGGATTAACTTTCAAGAATATATTGAAAAATTTAAGAAAGAATTTCAAGATGCCAAACAGCCCTATTTGCAAGTCAAAAAAACTATTGCTGAAATTCACCATCATAATTTTAAAGAATTCCAAAATTATATTTAATCTATGAGCTATTATCAAAAATCTAAAAAAACAAAAAATACAGAAGACGAGTTCCCGTATTTAGCGGTTATTCTTGTTTTTATTGTTTTGGTAGCAATAATTGGGTTTGTATCAGTTTTTTTCTTTGATAAGAAAAGTGCCATTGAAAATATTGATCATGAAACCTTTTGTGTTAAAGAAAATTTAGCTCAAAAAACCCTGATTTTGGTTGATACTTCTGATAAATTGAGTCCAATTCAAAAAACTGCTTTGAATGAAAGATTGTGGAATTATGTCAAAAATATTGAAAAAAATAACCATCAAGTTTTAGTGTTTTCGGTAGAAAATATTAATGATAAAATCATAGAGCCCATTCTAAAAATTTGTAATCCAGGTGATGCCAAAAATGTTAATAGTTTGATTGAAAATAAAAAAATTATTAGCCAAAACTTTGAAAAACATTTTAGAGATAAGATTGATAATATTTTTGTAAATTTACTCGACAAAGAATCTAGTCAAAATTCACCAATAATGGAATCTATTCAATCAATTGCGGTAAGCAATTTTATTGCTGATGCTCAAAACCAGACAAAAAATAAGATTATTATTATTTCTGATTTGCTACAAAATACCGAGAATTTTTCTTTTTATAAGGGTGATTATAATTTTGAAAAGTTTATAAAAGGTGAAAATTATAAATTTCTAAAAGCCGATTTTGATGGCGCAGAAATTGAATTGTATTTTTTAAATCGTCGCAAAGATATCAATTTACAAAATGAAAATTTGCGAGAATTTTGGATAAAATATTTCCAAAATCAAAATGCCACTGTATCTAGATTTTTACCAATTGAAGGTTAATTATGACTAATTCCACTAATAACAAATATAATTCTTTACCAAAACAACTTTTTATTTATTTTGCGGTTTTGGGTTGCATCTTTATTTGGGTTGCAAAATTTTGTAGAGCACCACAATTTATCGTCACCTTAATAGCGGTCTCACTAATACCGCTTTATTGTTATATTGCGCTTCGTAATAAAAAGTTTTTTATTAAAGAAGATCAAATTGGCGACAATGCCTATTATATGGGTTTTTTATTCACTCTAAGTAGTTTGTCATTTGCTTTATTTACTTTGCAAATGGGTGGCGAAAAAAACATCAGCGAACAAGTTTTTAAAATCGTTGGTAATTTTGGTGTTGCTTTGTGGTCTACAATCGCAGGAATTGCCTGTAGAATTTATATTGCACAGTTAAGGCAGGACATTAGTGAGATTGAAGAGGATGTTAAAATTAAATTGTTAGAAACCGCCAGCGATGTTACTAGTAACCTTCATAATGTGCTTTATGATTTTAATGTTTTTACAACCTCTTTAAAAAATTCAATTCAAGAAAATTATGAGGTTGTCAATCAACAAATTCAAAATAATTTGTTAAAAACTTCTGAAAATTTTGCCATTGAGTTGAATAAAAATATTGCAGAAGGTAAAAAAATTATTGAGAATTTTCATCAAAATGCCGACCAAATTAATAAGGAATCCCTAGCAGTTTATGGAGCTTTTAAAAATATGGTTTCAAAGATTGAAAGTACCGAAATGCCAACCAAAATTTTTACTCAAAAAATTGACGAATTATTTACTAAAATTTAAAGACTTCTTTTAATAATCTAAAAAATTCTATTGAAAATTGTGGATTAGAAATAGAAAAATTAAGAGAAAAAAAAGACAGTAATTATAATCAAGTATTGATTTCTGTTAATGAAATTCAGCAAAGTTTAATTGATTTTAAAAATATCAGCCAAAAACATTCTGGTTTAGTTGTGGATGTCATCAACAAAAATGGCTTAATGATTAACGAATCGTTTAAAGCTAAAAATAATATTTCAATAGTTGATGACAACTCAAAATTTAATATTATCAATAATTCACTCAATGAAATTATAAAAAATTTACAAGAATTAAAAACTGATAAAAATGAAAATGTAGGTTTTTTTAATAAATTACTAAATAAATGAGTTATAAAAATGAAACCAACTCACATGCAAAGGGAGTTGTTCTTGGCTTGACTATGGCGGAGATTGCGATATTAATAATTTTTATTTTGCTTTTAGTTTTTGCTTGCTTGTTTATAGAGCTTGATAAATCAAAAAAGTTTCAAGAAAAATATCATGAAGTTTTAAATCAATTAACCAAAATATTAGCAAAAGATGATGGAACGATAAATGATGAATTAGTTAAAGCAACCCGCCATTTACCTGAATTAGAAAAAAAAATTAAAGATAATGAATTGCAAAATGATAATGAAAATTTAGTGCAGGTCTTGGAACGAGGATTAAATAAAATTTTGCTGGAAAAAATTGTAAAATCTGAAAATGAAGATATGCCAATTGAAAAAAAATATGAAAAGTTAGTTGAAGAAAAAAATTTATTGGAATCGAAGATTGCTAATGTTGAGGGGCAAAATAAAAATTTGATGAGACAGTGCAAAGGTATTGGCTTTCCGCCTTGTTGGGCAAATGCCAACGGCTCGCCAGAATATATTTTTAATTTATATTTATATGATGATGGAGTTTTAGTCCATGACAATAAGCTGTCTCATCGAGCTAAAGAGCAAAAACTACTGGATTTATCGCGAATTATTTTTGAAACCCCGCTAAGTCCAAATAAATTAATCTATCAAACCCTTCCTCTCTTAGAATATGGCAAGGCTAATGACTGCAGATTTTTTGTGCAAGTTATCGATAAAACTGGCGCTGAAAAGAAGGAATTGTATAAGGATTTAAGACAAGCAGTAGAGACTAATTTTTATATATTGAAGCGCAATTGAAAATCGGATTTTTTTAAAAGTCGAAGAACTTATAATCACTCACAGCTTTTGAGATAATAAGTGGTGTCATTTCCTTGCACAAAGGCGAGAGGGTTGAAGGCTAGGGTAGAAAGCCTTTCACAAAAAGTGGTGTTATCACTCTTCATCTCGCTCAGAGGGTAAAATTTTTTTTACCAAAAAAAATTTTGGGAGGGGGTGAAGGGATTATAATTAATACCTCAAACCTCCAATTAATTTGAAAATAAATATTTAATAAAAAATTCAATTTTAAAAAAATATAAATTTAAAATATCAAAATTTTTTTATAAAAAAATTTTACCCTCCCGCACGCAC
>JALREU010000105.1 GCA_023256705.1 Rickettsiales bacterium | reverse complement strand
AATCTCGAAAAAAATATATTGAAGATTGGGGATTTGTGGCTCATCATGATTTTTTAAATTATGCAGGCGAAATTACTATCAATTTCGATGCCTCATCATTTCAAATTTTAGATTTTATAAATTTATCAAATTTTCTTGAAGATTCAGGCAAAATAAGGTTTGATGTAGTTGATAATACTACGCAAATTTTAAATTTTATTAATTATAAATATACAGAATTTAGCAAACATAGATTGATTAAATCTCTCTTCACCGAAAATCGAAAATTACAACCCAATGATTTTAACAATAACGACATAATTCAAAATTCAACCCAATATTTTCATCAAAAAAATCCCAATGAAAATAATTATAGCAATAAAATCGAAAATAATAATGTCAAAATTAGCCAAAAAGATTTAAATCCAAAGCCGGATAATCCTATTAAAAATGCCGTAAAAAAACCAATTCATCCTTATTTAGCTCCAATCTATTCAGATTATTACAACCCAATTTTTAATCCATATAATACCGTAAATTTGGCACCCAATCCATATTTATCACCTTCCAGCGAAATTCAAGATCCTGCAATTGACAGATATTATTTTGATGATGAAATAAAAAATCTTGATTTAAAATAATTTGAATTTTATAATTTCATTACATCATTTCTAATATAAATAATCCTTAAAATTTTTTAAATAACTTTAACTACAACTATCAACTTTATGGCTAGCAACTTTACTATAATGGGTAACAAGGAAATTCTTTTAGTAGCAGAAAATATTGCTCATGAAAAAGGTATCACTTTACAAGAGGTTGTTGAGGCAATGGAAGAAGGTATTAAGCTTGCTGCCAAGAAAAAATATGGCGGACATCTTGATATCGATTGCAAAATTGATAAAAAATCTGGACTTATCAAGCTATATAACAAACTTTTAGTAGTTGATAATGATGTTGAAGATTTCGATGTGAGAACCAAAATTACCATTAAGCATGCCAAAAAAGATAATCCAAATCTTGAAATTGGCGATGTTTTGATGCAAGAATTACCGCCAATTGATTTAAACCGCGTTGTTGCTCAAGTTGCCAGAAATGAAATAATCCGCAAAGTAAAAGAAGCTGAAAAAAATAAAGAATATAATGAATTTAAAGACAGAATCGGCGATGTTGTTAGCGCTTCAGTCAAAAAGGTTGGCTTAAAAAATATCGTAATGGACATTGATGGTTTCGAAGCGGTAATTCACGAAAGCGGATTAATTGCTAGAGAAAATTTCCGAGTCGGCGATCGCATTCGTTGCTATATCGAAGATGTTCGCAAAGAGGCTTTTGGTGCTCAAATATTTTTGTCAAGAACACATCCACAATTTTTGGTTAAACTTTTTGAACAAGAAGTACCAGAGCTCAATGATGGCAATATCGAAGTTAAGGCAGTTGCCCGTGATGCTGGTTCTCGCTCAAAAATTGCCATTTATTCTCGTCGCGATGATATTGATATTATCGGTTCTTTCATTGGAATTAGAGGCAATAGAGTTCAATCAGTTAGCTCCGAACTCAGAGGCGAAAAAATTGACATCATCAAATGGTCTTCAAATATTGCCGAGTTAGTGATTAGCTCATTAACGCCAGCCAAGGTTAGCAAAGTTGTAGTTGATGAAGAAAATAATTTAATTGAAGTAGTTGTTGCCGAAGATCAATTAAGTCTTGCAATCGGTAGAGGCGGACAAAATGTTAAATTAGCTTCAAAATTAGTTGGTTATAAAATCGATGTTATGACCGATGAACAAGAATCAGCTCGCAGAACTGCAGAATTTAATCAAGCTTCTAAATTATTTATTGAAGCCCTTGATGTTGAAGATATGATTGCAAGTCTTCTTGCATCTGAAGGCTTCCTCAATATTGAATCTCTTGCCAATGCTGAAATTTCAGATATTGCGTCAATTGAAGGATTTGATGAGGATATCGCCGGCGAAATTAAGCGTCGTGCCGAAGAATTTTTGCAAAAAAATTCTTAATTTTAATTTAATTTTGCCCAAATGACTGATAAAAATTCAAATAATACTCGCTCTAAACTTACATTGAAGTTGCCAAGCAAAGTAAATAACTCGATTACCGAAAATAGCAGTCAAAAAACTTCAGAGAAAAAAACTTCAAACAGCTCGGTTCAAGTTACCATTAAAGGTAGAAAGCCGAGCTCTCCAAGTTCAAATTCAGCTTCAAAATCGCTTAATAAAAACGAGCTCGAAGCCAGATTCAAAGCAATTAGCGACAATAATACTTCAGAAAAAATCGAAGATAAAGAAATCAAAACTTTCGAAATATTAAAAAAAGCCAAAAAAACCGTTGAAAATGTTGAAACTTCGTCCTTGGAAAATCAGCCAAATAATTCGGAAATAAATACAAATAAACTTGTCGATAAACCAACAGAAAATAAAGTTGTCAAAGATGCCAGTCAAGATCAAAAACAAATTGACGAAAATGCAGTTTTTAATAATAATTTAATTGATATCAAAATTGACGGCTTTGATGTTCGCAACAAAATCAAACTAAGTCTTCAAATTGAAAATAAACAAAAAGAAGAGCGTGAAAAACTAATTGAAGAAAAAAAGAAAAAAGAGTTAGAAATTTCCGCTAATTTAGCAAAATCCAATAATGATATCAAAAAACCAATCAAAAAACTTAACAATAATTCTGTTAAAAACCCTTTAGCAAAAACAAATTTCGAAGAAGAAAATATTAAAAAAACCAACCCAAAGGAAAATTTTAAAAATAGCAAATTTAATTCCAGAAAATTAACCTATATTATCAGCGCTTCGGATGATGAAAGCGAAGAAGATTTTGAATTTCGTAAACACCGTAAGAAAAAATTTAAACCACAAATAATTCAAGAGAATAAAGAATATAAAAAAGTGACTAGAGAGGTCAATTTACCTGAGTTAATTACCGTTTCTGAACTTGCAGAAAGAATGTCTGAAAAAGCAGGTGATGTTGTCAAAAAATTATTTACTATGGGCATGGTGGTTACTAGCAATCAAGCTATTGACGCTGAAACTGCCGAAATTATTATTCATGAATTTGGTCATACTAGTAAAAGAGTTTCCCACTCCGATGTAGAAAATGTTTTAGATGATAGCCAATCGAATGAAGAATTACACTTTAGAGCGCCAATTGTAACAATTATGGGACATGTTGACCATGGTAAAACTTCGCTACTTGACGCTCTTCGCGAAACTGATGTAGCTTCAGGCGAACATGGTGGAATAACTCAGCATATTGGGGCATCAAGAATCAAAACCAAAGACGGAAAATATATCACCTTCCTCGACACTCCAGGACACGAAGCCTTTACTGAAATGCGTTCGCGCGGAGCGAATATTACTGATATTGTAGTTTTGGTTGTTGCTGCCGATGATGGAGTAAAAGAACAAACCATCGAAGCCATAAATCACGCAAAAGCAGCCAATGTTCCAATTATCGTTGCAGTAAATAAAATTGATAAACCTCAAGCTAACCCACAAATTGTAAAAAATGAATTACTTTCACATAATTTAGTTTCTGAAGATTTGGGTGGCGATGTGATGTTTATTCCAGTTTCGGCAAAATCCAAAACCAATCTCGACAAATTAGAAGAAGCAATTTTATTGCAAGCAGAAATTCTTGAACTCAAAGCTCCATATCAAGGAAAATCAAGTGGCGTAGTTCTTGAATCCAGAGTTGATGCTAACAAAGGTGTGGTAGCTACAATGCTAGTCCAAAAGGGCACTCTTGATGTCGGTGATCTTGTCGTAGTTGGTACCTCTTTTGGTAAAATCCGAAAAATGACCGACTCAAATCTTAAAATTTTAAAATCAGCAACCCCATCAGTTCCAGTTGAAGTTTTGGGTCTTGACTACGCTCCAAATGCTGGCGATAAATTTGTTGAAGTAGATGAAGAACGTCAAGCTCGCGAAATTATTTCTTATCGCGTTCGCAAAGAAAAAGAAGAAAAAGCCCTTAAAAACTCAGCCAAATCAATAACTGATATTTTTAAAGAATCTGGCAAAGGCAAATTAAAATATTTAAATATCATTATCAAAGCCGATGTTCACGGTTCAGTTGAGGCAATTTCTGGCTCAATTTCTAAATTAAATAACGAAGAAGTTGCGGTAAAAATTATTCACTCAGCAACTGGTGGCATTAGTGAAAGCGACATTAGCTTAGCAAATGCTTCGGGAGCCATGATTATTGGCTTCAATGTCAGAGCAAACTTATCAGCAAAAGAATCGGCAAGCCAAAAAGGCATCGATATTCGCTATTATTCCATAATTTATAATTTAGTTGATGATTTAAAATTGATGCTTTCTGGCTTATTGACTCCTCACAAAAATGAAGAATATGTCGGACAGGCAGAAATTCGTCAGATATTCAAAATTTCAAATTTCGGTAAAGTCGCTGGAAGCTTTGTTATTGACGGCATGATTAAAAGAAATGCTAGAGCTAGATTACTTCGTGACAATATCGTTATCCATGACGGCACCCTTAAAACTTTAAAAAGATTTAAAGACGATGCAAAAGAAGTCAAAAGTGGCTTTGAATGCGGAATTGCTTTTGAAAATTTTGAAGACCTCAAGGAAAAAGATATTGTTGAATGTTACGAAATCGTTGAGCAAAAACGTTCAATATAATCAAACATTAAAATCTAAAATTGTAAGCCGGTTTCTTATAAATTTTGCAAGGCTTTTACTAAATTCCAACTGATTTTGGGAAAAACCAAATTCCATAAAATCAAAATCATATTTTATAGCAAATTTTGTAAAAATATTTATTAAAAACTCACTTTTTGTTGATGATTTTTTAAGTTTTTTATAAATTTTAT
>JALREU010000104.1 GCA_023256705.1 Rickettsiales bacterium | reverse complement strand
GGTACAATTACATCTAAAAATTCAGATACAGATCCAGAAAAAAATCCAAAACTTACTAATGCATTACAAATTTTAAAAAAATTAAAATTTGATGAAAATGGAGAATTAAAAGATGGATTTAGCACAGATTCAACTTATGGAGATCAATCAAGATTTTTTGGAATACAAAAATTTTTAGGTGGAGAAGTTAAGCAAGGTGGATCAATGGTGGTAAATATGAATGTATTTGATAATGATGGTAATAAAAAAAGTAGAATAAGAGTAGAATTTGGTGTTCATAACAGGGGCTTGGGATTAAGAACCACAAATGATCGTTTAATTATTAGAAACTTTGGTAAAACCGAAGATAGTGTAGACAAATGGGCTAAAAAGATTAAAGAATCTCCCAGAATACAATGTGATGGTAGTGCAAGATAGAATTGATTGGATAAAAATTCTAAAAATCCCACATTAAATTTATTGAAAATCAGACTATAAACCAACTTAATTGCCAATTACGGATCATCAGAATTTTACATAAATCTTAAAATATTTGGAAAAATCTTTTGGGATAATGTTTTGAAAACCAAGGATTTATATAATCCTGATTTGCAGAATTATACCAATATTTTTAAAGTAATTTTATTAGGAAATTTTGCCAAATCTGTTTTAAGCTCGAAATGAAAAAATTTCGTAAAATTAGCGATTGAATAAAAATGAAAAGAATGATTTTTTTGGCTCATTATAATCGCGACGATTTTTATTTTTATTGTCGAATTTTTTATGATGTCTTTTGTGATCATTTTTTTGATGATTGCGATTATTATCATTTGGCTTTTTTGCTTTAAAGAAATTATCTTCATCGTCAAATTCTTCTTCACCTCGCGAATTTACTTCTTCAAAATAATTTTTTTCAATTTCCATTTGATTAACTTTGCCAGTTGCAACGCTCATTTCAATTTCACGGCGTTCATCATCGGATAAATTTTTTCGTTTTTTAATGGTAAAGCCCTGAGCCCCAACTTCATCTGATGTGTTCATAAAAATATGGACACCATAATTTTGCTCGGTTGAAAGTATATCTTTCTTTTTGAAATTCATGATATAAGCCAAGGTCTCGGCATTGGTATAAATATGAATTACGCCAGCTTGTTTGTCGGCACAAGCATGACGAATTGCTCGTAAAATTGATACAGCTAAAATTTCTACTGAACGCACATATCCAGTGCCACCACAATGTTTGCAAGGCTCGGTAATGGTTTCAAAAAAACTGGCGCCAAGTCTTTGTCTTGATAGTTCAAGCAAACCAAAAACACTAATTCGACCAAGCTGAATTCTGGCGCGATCATTTTGTAATTCATCGCGAAGAGCTCTTTCAATATTGCGACGATGTTTCTGATCAGCCATATCGATGAAATCAATGACAATTAAGCCAGCTAAATCTCGCAAGCGAAGCTGTCTAGCCACTTCTTTTACTGCTTCGTAATTGGTGTTATAAGCGGTTTCTTCAACGCCCGACTCTTTGGTTGCCTTGCCTGAATTGACATCAATAGCAACTAAAGCTTCGGTATGATCAATAACAATTGAACCGCCAGAGGGAAGGGCAATTTGTTTTTCGTATAGGGCAGAAATTTGTTGTTCGATACGATATTTATTGAAAATTGGCACTCGATCATCGTAAAGTTTGATGTTATTTGGCGCCGATGGCATGGTGAGTTTAACAAAATTAATTACGGTTTCGAATGCTTCGGCACCCTCAACAATTACCTCTTCAACATTTTCATTGTAAATATCACGAATTGATTTGCGAATGATATCGTCTTCGGCATGAATAAATGAAGGCGCTTTTGAAGTGCGCGCAGATTCTTTAATGTTGTCCCACAAGCGATTTAAATATTCGCAATCTCGTTTAATTTCTTCGGGTTTTTTGCCAACACCTGCGGTTCTAATGATTACCGATCTTTCATTTTCAATGCTGATTTCACTCAAAATTGATTTTAGGATTTTGCGATCACGAAAATTATCAACTTTTTTTGAAACCCCGCCCTTATTTGGAGTGTTTCCCATTAGCACGCAATATTTACCTGCGATAGAAATATAGGTGGTCATTGAGGCTCCCTTATTTCCTCTTTCTTCTTTTGATACTTGGACTAAAATTAACTGTCCTGGTTTAATTACATCTTGGATATTGAAACGCTTGTGAATGTTGTAAATATTTCCGCTATAGCCTGTTAATTCATCTTCAACTGAATATGAGCCTGTTGTGATGGATTCTTCACTATCATCGTGATTATTTTTTTGATGATGTTGTGAAAAATTTTCTTCATCATCGTTATTTTTTGGTGTATTGATGTTGAGTTCACGAAGTTTTTGGCGTTCAGTTTCCGAGATTTGGTAATAATCTGGATGAATATCAGCAAAAGGCAAGAAGCCATGGCGATCAGAGCCATAATCTACAAAGCAAGCTTGTAAAGACGGCTCAACTCTCACTACTTTGGATAGATAAATATTGCCTTTAATTTGTTTAATGGCCAGTGCCGAGCGGTCAAAATCAAGGAGCTTGCCATCGGAACCGATAACGGCAACTCTGGTTTCTTCTTTGTGGGCGCCGTCAATGGTAATTGTAATTTTAGTCATATAACCTCGTATAATACGAGTATTTCAGCTAGTTAACTATGGTGAATTAAAATAATTTAAAAAATTTCTTATCATGTTAAATTTAATTTTTGTAAATAACTGAAAACTCTTGTTAATTTAATTTGTCCAAAATCAAGGTTTTGGACTATATTTTGGCATTTGCCATATTCTCAAAATTGAGAAATTATGAATCAGAAATTGAGGAGTCAATCCATTTTAAATAGGATTCTAAACCATCTTCAATTTTGAGAGTTATAATTTCTGGTGTTTTATAATTATGTTTATCTATAATGACTTTTTTTATTTTATGATACAATCTTTTTTTTGTTTTTAATATTAACAAAAATTCATTTTGATTGGTAAATTTTTTTTCATAAATATAAAAGCTGGAGATTTTTGAAATTTGTGCACAAGCTACTAACTCGTTTTCAATCAAAAATTTTGCCATTTTTTTGGCACTTATTAGCTTATCAAAAGTAGTTTTAATTTCAATAAAATCTTTTTTCATAATAATACAATTTTTAAGTTTATGTCGAAATCATTATTGCCAAATTTATATGCTCATCGCGGTTTTCATAATTTAGAAATTAAAGAAAATACCCTTGAAAGCCTTGAAAATGCCTATAAAAATCAATTTACAGCAATTGAATTTGATATTTGGTTAAAAAACGATAGATTAATAATTTCGCATGACCAACCCAAAAATTCAAATGAATTTTCTTATCCTTCGTTGGAAAATTTTTTAAAATATCAAAATCATTTTAATTATTGGTTAGATTTTAAAAATATTGATTTAAATAATGTTGATAAAATTTTAAAACTACTGGCTAATGCCTTGTTGCAACAAAATATTGACCGAAATAAAGTAATTTTTGCCCCTTACATTACTGATTATTCCTTGGCACTAAAAATATTGAATAAATTCAAGGATTTTTTTTTACAAGAATGTAATTTTGCCTTCATTTGTGATGAAAACAGCAATATTGATGAACTTTATCATTATTTTTCAGTTGAAAGAATTGATTTCTTGTCAATTTATCATAAATTAATTAATCCAAATTTTTTGCAAAAAATTGCTCCAGAAAAAATTTTAGCTTGGACGGTAAATGATGAAAATATATTAAATGATTTGATAAATTTGGGGGTAAAAAATTTTGCAACCGATAGAATTTTACCGCAGATTTCGCGCAATTAATTGCTAGTTTGAAGCACGAATCGTTTGTTTTTGATATAGCTCTCTATCCATTTCAATTATGTCTAAAGATAAATCGCATCTTTTGTGATTTAAACCTGAATTTTGTTGAAAATTTTGCAATAATTTGAAGCAATTTTCGCTAAGTTGTTTTTTGATTTCGAGGGTTCTTCCTTGCAAAATTTTTATAGAAATATGAATGAAGTTTGCATTTAAACCATTTGCACCAACACCATAATTATTGAAAGATATATGGCGGATTTTGAATTGGTCATAATCAAAATTTCCACCTTGAATTTCGAAACAGGTTTTTTGAATTTGATTGGCTAATTCAATGATTTCTTTAGAGCTAAAATCTATTGAGTGTTCGATAATGATGTGGGGCATATTATAACCATTTTTTTCTTTTGAAAATCGCCAGAGGAATAATCGATGAAATAAACATCAAGCCAAGAGCAATCGGATAGCCGAATTTTGCATTAAGTTCTGGCATAAAATCAAAGTTCATGCCGTAAATACTGGCAATTAGGGTAGGTGGCATAAATACCAGCGAAACGACGGTGAAGGTTTTGATAACTTTATTTTGTTCAATATTTAACAAACCCAAAAAATAATTTTGTAAATATTCTAAACGGGTAAAATTAAAATTAGCGTGTTCAATCAAAGAGTTAATATCTTTGATAATGATGCGTAAACGGTTATAACTATCTAGCATAAGATCCTCGTTGCGAAGCAAAGATGACAAAACGCGTTGTTTATCAAATAAGGCTTCACGCAAAGACATGGTTAAATCTTGGCTTTCATTAATTTTGGTAAGAAGTTTTTCATCAAGTTTATTTTCGTAGTTAATTTTTTTACTAATTTCGGCAACAAATTTCGAAACCGATTCCATTAAATCAGCATCAAAATCGGTGCGAGCCTCTAAAATTGCAACGAAAACTTTGGAGGCATTAGTAAAAATCATCGGAAATTGCTTGATTTTTTTGACGGTTTCAGAAATTACTCTACTATCAAAATATCGGAGACTAAAAAGAGTTTTTTCGGTCAAGATAAAGGACATTTCATGTTCTTCAAGATTTCGTGAATTTTGGTTAATATTAACGAATGTGGAGTTAATTTTGATAATTCCGG
>JALREU010000103.1 GCA_023256705.1 Rickettsiales bacterium | reverse complement strand
CGAGAAATTCTACATGCATAAATTGTGGACAACAATCTGTTCGGATAAGTTCCTAACTAACTTAAAAGAAATCGAACTGTTTATTCAGGAAAATTATTTTTTTTTGGATGAAAACTGGGACGAAAAAAACAAATTGAAAATTTTTTCTATGAAGGCCGAATTAAATCATTTAAAGATATTTTTTCTTTAGAAAAAAACGAGGAATTTGCCAAAAATCCTCTTCGAAATAAATCGGGCTGGGGCGATAAATCGGTCGATAATTTGTTTTTAGCAATCAATCAAAAACGCCAAATCGAATTGGACAAATTTATTTATGCCATCGGTATTCGTCATGTTGGGCAAACCAATTCTAAAGTTATCGCTAATTATTTTGGTAATATTAAAAACTTTACCGATTTTTTCAAAAATATAATTAAAATTTCAAACTCAGATTTAATTGAAAAAAAGAATTCTGTTGAATTTAATGAATTTTGCGCCTTAGATGGAGTCGGTGAAAAAATGCCTATCGCAATTTTAGATTTTTTTCGAAGTGCCTTAAATTTAAAAATGCTAGAAGATGTAATTGAGGAGTTAAATATTTTAGAAGCAAAAAAAGTGGCTTCTAATTCTCCTTTTGCAGGAAAATCCATAGTTTTTACTGGAACAATGGATAAAATGAGTAGATCGGAAGCCAAGAAAATTGCCGAAGATTTGCAAATGCGAGTTGTCGGCTCGATTTCGGCTAAAACTGATTTTTTAGTAGCTGGAAATGAAGTGGGTTCAAAGCTAAAAAAAGCCCAAGAATTAAATATTAAAATTTTAAATGAAGAGGAATGGCTAAAATTAATTTCTTAAACAATTTAATCAAAAATTTTTTTATTTCCTTGGTTAGGTTTTATCAAGTGTTTTTAACATTTTTTTTAAAATCCAATCATTGTAGATTCCAACCAACTTGCTCAAATTATATGATTGAAGCCATTAATAAAAAAGGAATTATTTTTGGGGTTTTATCAGGAATTTGGCGAATTTTAAGATGTAATCCATTTAATAAAAATACTGGTTATGACCCAGTTTGTAAACATGAATTGAAATCAAAAAATCAATGAAATTATTGAAAATAATTTTTACAATTTTGCTGTTTTTTTTCATTAATGAAGCTTTTTGTGCGACTAAAAAAATAGAAATAAATAAATTAATTGAAGAGCCAACTAAAACTTATAACACACAAAATGACATTGAATCTTTGGGGCTCGACAATGTCGACCGTCAACCCAAAATTTCTTCAAAAAACGGAAATATTGAAGATGAAATTAAAAAAGCGCAAGAGGCTATGAAGAAACAGATTATGAATTTAGATGAAAATATGGTTCCCCCCGAGACTCGCGAATATATCAGAAGGATTAAGGAGGAAAATAAAATTGCTCAACAAGAAACTCCTCAACAGCAACCAGATAAACCAATTAATGAAGTTGCAAATGCCAATAATATCGAGCCTAAAAACGATGATAAAAAACAAGATCCCAATGACATTACAAATTCTAAATCAGCAATTATTAAAGATGAAAAGATTGAAATTAAAAAGCCAATAAATATCGTTAATAAACCAATTAAAAAATCAGTAAAAAAATCTAAATCAAGTAAAAAAAAGCCAATTAAAGAAAATCTTGCCAAGCAAGAATCGCTTAATAAGCTTAATCAAGATGAGCAAAATAAAGAGCAAGAATTTCAAAAAAAACTTAACGAATCCAGAAAAATTTATTTAAATGATTTGATTGATCATGACGATAAAAGCGAAGAAGAAATTTTTGCTTCCGAAAATATTGCTCCAATAAAAAAATCTCTTGCCCCCTTTGCTCAAGATGAATTGCCGGCAATTCCAATTTTAAATCGTAGTCGTTCCGAGGAAAATTACCATATTCCTTTTATATATACACCAAAAGAATATATTGATATTTTGTTTTCGGCAATATCGATGGGAAGTATTTCTTATTTTAATGAGGCATTTAAATATGTTTTAAATCCAAATATCACCAATGAACAAGGCGATACGATTTTAACCTATGCTATTTTTCTTAGAAAATATTCTATTATTGCATCAGTCTTAGCCAAGGGTGCTGACCCAAATTTGCCTAATAGATTAGGGTATAATCCAGTACATCTAGCCATAGAAATGAATGATTATATTTCGCTTGATTTGCTTGAAAAAAACAATGCTGATATGTTTTATATTGATGGATTTGGTAGGACATATTTAATGTTGGCTGCCAAAAATGGATTTTTACCTGCGGTAGATTTGTTAGTGAAAAAAGGAGTTAATATTAACGAAATGGATAATGATGGTTTTACCGCTTTATCAGTGGCGTATCGTAATAAACATGAATTAGTAGTTAAATATCTTCTAAAAAATGGTGCTAAAACTTGGATAGAAAAAGAATTTATTCCCCAAAAAAGAAATTTTATCAAAGAGCTTGAGAATCGTTGGAAATAAAGGCTTCATTTTTTTCAAAAATTATTTTGAAACAAACAAATTTTTTTTCACTAAATAGCTAAAATTATTTTAATAATTTAGTTTTAAAATTCTTATAATTTAAAAAAACTTAATTTATAAAAATTATGAAAAATAAAGAAATAATTGCGGTTCTAGAGCTTGAAAATCCTAACTTTAAAAGATTTTTGATAATTTTATCATTTATCATGATTTCTTTTGTGTATTCCCACAAAATAATGGCACAAATTGAGGGTTTGTATAATCAAAATAATGAACAATTTGCTGGAATTTCTAATTTAATGTCGGCAGTTTCCAATAATGATGTGGAGGGAACAAGATTTTTTTCAAAAGCTGGTTCAATAATTGTGAATCAAAAAAACAAGGGTGGAGCCACTGCGCTTCATATCGCTTCAAGAGAGGGAAATTTAGAAATTGCAAAAATTTTGATTGAAAGTGGCGCCAATCCTAATCTGGCTGACAATGAAGGCTATACTCCATTAATGAGAGCGTCTTTATCGGCAAGTCCGGAAGTTGTTGATTATTTGTTGAAAAATGGTGCAAAGCCAGGAATTTTTAATTCGCAAAACGAAACTGCAATTGTTCATGCCGCTTCTTCAAAATGTAACGAGTGCATTAATGCATTAATTGAAAATGGACAAATGATTAAAACAGTTGATACCTTGATTCTTAAAGGACAAATTGCCGATGCCATTGTTATTGCAAATAATCAAGATAATGAGGTAACTCAAAAATTATTATATGGCTTTTTGGATTATGTATCTAAATCAGCACCTCTTGTAGTTAAATCTATGCCAGATGAGGATAATGAGCCTCTTCCTTTTAAAACTAATATTCCAAAAGGCTTTTCCAGAAATCCTGCTTTATCAAATAAAACTCCAATGCAAAATTCAATGAGTAATATTTTTGAAGAATCGCCAATAATTGAAAATAATCCTATTAAAAAAAATAAAATTGTCGAAAAGCTAGTTGAGATAAAAGAACTTCCTATCACTAAAAATGAAATGGATTTAAATAAAAAAGATGAAATTATTATCCCTGTTAAAAAATTTACTCTTAAAAAAGAGGTTGAGCAAACTCCAATTCCGGCTAAAGAAGAATTGGCAAAAATTTCACAACCTGAAATTAACAATGTTGCTACCGAAGTTGCGCCTATCAAAAAATTCAAATTTAAGCCATTAGGCTCATCGAGCTCTCAATCTAAGGAGATAGCGAAAACCAAATCTGCAGAAGTTGTTGGTGATACGGTAATGCCACAAGCACAAAAACAAAGTGCCTTGGATAATTCTAACAATAACCAACAATTTGAAATTAATGTGAGTAAAAATGAAGTTAAAGATCATTCAAAAACTCAAACTCCGACAGTAAAGAAATTTATCTTCAAGCAACAAATCGATAAGGCAAATTAACTTTTGCCAATATCGGTTTTAGTTTTGTAAGGATTTAAATGAAGGGTTTATTTTGTTAAAATAATTTTCAATCAATGAAGATTTAAATAATTGATTTTAGCTCGCAAAATGCCTTTTCCATCTTGGCAATTCCTAATTTTATATGCTTTGATTCAATAATTAAAGGCGGTAAAATTCTAATAACATTTTCTCCAGCTGGTATAGTTAAAAGATAATTTTTTAAAAATTGTTTAACTACAATATTATTTTCAATTTTGTCATCGATTTTAATACCTAACATTAAGCCTTCGCCTCTAACTTCAGCAATAAATTCAGGAAATCTTTCTTGCAGTTTTTTTAATTCATTTTTTAAGTTTTTGCCATTTTCAACCACTTTTTTTAAGAAATTTTTACTGGTTAACTCATTTAAAACTGCATCGGCAACTGCCATAGCTAAAGGGTTGCCCCCATAGGTTGTGCCATGAACGCCAGCGACCATTCCATTTGCTGACTTTTTTGAGGCGAGGCAAGCACCAAGTGGAAACCCACCACCAATGGCTTTGGCGATACAAACAATATCGGGCTTGGTTTCATAAAATTGATGAGCAAATAATTTGCCAGTTCTTCCCATTCCGCATTGAACTTCATCAAAAATTAATAAATCATGTTGATCGCAAATATTTCGTAAATTTTTAATAAATTTCTTATCGGCAACTCTAATTCCCTCTTCGCCTTGAATTGGCTCAATTAATATTCCCGCAGTATTTTTGGTTATTGCTGATTTTACGGCGTCAATATCGCCAAATTCAACATTATCAAACCCTTCTAATTTAGGCTCAAAACCTTCAAGATATTTTGGCTTGCTGGCTGCGGAAATTGTGGCGATAGTTCTGCCGTGAAAGGCTCCTTTGAAGGTGATAATTCGGTTTTTGTAGGTTTGATTTAAAGTGTAAAAATGACGACGAGTCATTTTGATAGCGCATTCAATACTTTCAGCTCCAGAGTTACAGAAAAAAGCATAATCTGCAAAATCGGAATTGGCGACCAGTTTGTCGGCGTAATTATTAAGCTCAAGGGAATTATAAATATTAGAAATGTGCCA
>JALREU010000102.1 GCA_023256705.1 Rickettsiales bacterium | reverse complement strand
TGATTGCTCCAAAAGGTCCTGGACATACTGTTAGAGGCGAATATGCAAAAGGTGGTGGTGTTCCATGCTTAGTTGCCATTGCTCAAGATAAATCTGGCAAAGCTCTAGCCACTGCCCTATCCTATGCGTCTGCTGTTGGTGGTGGTCGTTCGGGAGTTATCGAAACAACTTTCAAAGAAGAATGTGAAACCGATTTATTTGGAGAACAAGCAGTTTTGTGCGGAGGCGTCACCGCTTTAATTCAAGCTGGTTTTGAAACTTTAACTGAAGCTGGTTACGCTCCAGAAATGGCATATTTTGAATGTCTTCATGAAATGAAATTGATTGTTGATTTACTTTATGAAGGTGGGATTGCCAATATGCGTTATTCCATTTCAAATACCGCAGAATATGGTGATTTAACCAGAGGTCCAAGAGTTGTCAACTCACAAACCAAAGCTGAGATGAAAAAAATCTTACAAGAAATTCAATCAGGAAAATTTGTTGAAGAATTCATGCAAGAAAATAAAACTGGCAAGAAAAATTTTGATGCCTTAAGAGCAAAAGGTAAAGCTCATCAAATCGAGTCCACGGGTGAAAAACTTCGCGCCATGATGCCTTGGATTGCTAAAAATAAATTGGTCGACAAAAACAAAAACTAAATAGCGATTAATTAGCTCCCTTCTTTACCAAAAGTTGGGAGCCACCGCATTTTCTTTAAAATTTTATAGTAAATTACTTCAAATTTTAAAATCTAAATCTCGTAAAAAACTAATTTTTGGTCATTCGAAATTATTACTTTTTTTCCAATCTTTTTAAGGTTCTCTTCCATTTTACTAACTTCCTCTATAAACATGTTATAATAAAAATATTTTTCAACCCAAACTCCACTAAATCCAGCTTTCTTAATTTCGAAAATAAATTTTTCAAACTCCAATTCCGACACTTCTTTTTGCCATAAATGTGATTTACGATTTTTTGGTGTTGGGTAAGAAAAAATCAAATCATTAGAGTGTAAATAGCCTGAAACTGAACGATACCAATCTCCCCTAACCTCTGGAAATCCAAAAACTGGATAGATAAAGATTTTTGATTGTTTAGGTAAATAATTTTCAATTTCGGTAACAAATTTTTTATCATTTTCATATAACCTTTTATTTTCTGCAAAATCATTTGAGAACCTATTGGGCATTCCAACCGCCTCAAGATATCCAATTACAAAAATCAACATAACCATAATCTTTAAAACATATTGTTTACTTTTATTTTTTTGCTGTTCAATCAATTGATCAAAATAAATTCCCCAAAAAATTAACCCAAGAAGCGTAAAAATAATATTAAAACGACATATAACTCTAAATTGCGAATATAAAAGATGTGTAATTCGATAAAAACCTCCAGAGCTAAAATATAAAAAGGTCAACAAGGCAATAACCGCAAAAAATTTTAATAATTCTGTTCGGTTTTTAGTAAATTCAGCTCCAAGAAATTTAAAATATTTTTCATTTCGATTATAATTTTTATCAAATAAAATCCGCATTTGAAACAATAAAATCAAGCAATAACCCAGCAATGCAAATATGCCAATATTATGATTCAACCCTTCGGAAGAATTAAAAAAATACGAATCTCTTGAATATTTATAAAAATTTCTCATAAATTCCAAATAGTGATTATGTGCAGGCAAAGAAAGGGAGGTAAAACTCATTTCAAAAACCGAAGTTGTCTTGTAAGATCTAGAAATTATGTCAGCAAAACCATATTTATAATTAAAAATAAAATTTCCGAAACAAACAAAAAATGTATATAGTAGAAAAATAATTAACACCAACAAAATATTTAAATTTTGGATATTCATTTTGCCATTTCTAAGATAAATCATTAAAAAACCAAAACTTAAAATAATCAAAAACATATAGGCATAGTAAGCGGAACTTATGATGGTTAAAAAGCCAAAAATAACCGTATAAAAAAAATATTTATTTGGTGACAATATTAATTTTTTAGATGAATCAATTTTTATAAAACTAACCTTATCTTCGAAAAACCAGTAAATAATCAGAAAAACTAAAGGTAATCCAAAATAAAAACCCATGGTAAAATTATGGATAAAGAAAATTTTTGCTAAAGCTACCGAAAAAAAAGTCGAAATCAAAATGCCCAAAAATTTCGAAATCCTGAACTTCATTAACACTAAATTAGTTACCAATGCAATTAGTATATTGGTTACATAGCTATAAATTAATTGAATTAAGATAAGGTTTTTAGTAAAAAAAGCTATAATATAATATATCATAACTTCTAGATAATTATGATCTAAAACAAAATCTCGAAAGCAATTAGTATCGAGAATTGGATAGGCTAATTGATTTGGGCAGTAAAAGGATTTACTTACAGCAATATTTTTAATCCAAAAGAATACAAATAGTCCATCATATTGGAAATAATATTTTCCAAGGTCAGAAAAGGGGTTAATTTGAAAATAAAAAAACAAAATTAAACAGCTCAAAATCGGTGCTAACGAAAAATAAAGGATTTTGGAACTTTTATAATTTTTCATTTGAAAATTGAGTTATTTAAAAATTATTAATTTACTTAAAAAATTAAGATGATTAAATTAGATGTTATTTTAAAAATTTTCAATCAATTAAATCTATAAAATGAAAGAAATTTCTGTAATCATTTTATCCGCAGGCAAAGGAACTAGAATGCAATCAAATTTACCAAAAGTGTTGCATAAAATTGCTGGACGCGAAATGTTAAATATGGTGATTGATGAAGCCAAAAAACTGCATCCAGCCAATATTTCTGTGGTAATCTCTAGCGAAATTGAACCCTTTATTCATTTTATTAAAAATCAACATCTTGATACTACCTTAGATTTTATTTTACAAACTCAACGACATGGCACTGGTCACGCCGTTAAGGTGGCACTAAAAAATTTTAATCCGAATTTAAAATTACACAAAAAAGTTTTAATTTTATATGGTGATACCCCCCTAATTTCAGCCGAGACCTTAAATAAAATGCTAGAAAAATTACAAAATAATTCGGTATGTATTTTGGGCTTTGATGATGAAGAGCCAAATAATTATGGCAGATTGGTGATTAGCGACGAAGGCAATCTCGACAAAATAGTTGAGTTTAAGGACGCCAATGAAACCGAACGCAAAATAGCCTTATGCAATTCTGGAGTTATTGGGGTTGATGGCGAAATTTTGCCTCATTTACTATCGCAAATCACTAATGATAATGTTGCAGGCGAATATTACCTTACTGACATTGTCGCCATAGCCAATATGCAAGGCTATAAATGCACTTTCATTAAAACCAACAAAAACGAGGTTTTAGGAGTAAATTCAAGAGTCGAACTAGCAAATTTAGAAAAAATTAAACAAAAACAAATCCGCCAAAAAATGATGGAAAATGGCGTAACTTTAATTTCCCCAAAATCAGTTCATTTTAACTATGATACAATTATAGCCAATGATGTAACCATTCATCCGAATGTAGTTTTTGGACCAAAAGTAAAAATCGAAAGCGGAGTTGAAATTAAATCATTTTGCCATATCGAAGATGCAAAAATAAAATCGCAGGCGGTGATTGGACCTTTTGCAAGAATTCGTCCAGGCACAACGATTAACGAGAATGTCCATATTGGTAATTTTGTGGAAATAAAAAAATCTGAAATTGGCCAAGGCACAAAAATCAATCATTTAAGCTATGTTGGCGATAGTATTATTGGCACTAACACCAACATTGGAGCTGGCACAATTACCTGTAATTATGATGGTTTTAACAAATACCAAACAATTATTGGCGATAATGTTTTTATCGGCTCCAATTCTGCTTTAATAGCTCCAATTATCATTGAGGCAAATTCCATAATCGCGGCGGGCTCGGTGATTACTAAAAATGTTGTAGAAGATGATTTGGCAATAGCAAGATCACTTCAAAGAAATATAGCTGATGGGGCCAACAAATTTCGTCAACAAAAAAAACCTAAATAATTATGAAAATTATTTTTACTTTAATATTATTTTTAAGCTTTTGGTCTTCAAGCAATGCCACCCAACAAATTCAAGAAGTTAATTATTTTGCCTCGCTTCGCTCCAATGAAACCAATGTGAGATCTGGGCCGGGTGCAAACTATCCAATCAAACATTCTTTTAAAATCAAAAATTTACCAATTAAAGTAATAAGCGAATATGATAATTGGTGCGAGATTGAAGATTACGAAGGCTCTAGAGGTTGGATTGCACAAAATTTAATCACCAAAAAAAGATTTTTACTTACCTACAGCAAAAATAAAATCACAGAATTTTATACCAAAAAAGATGCTAATTCTCGCAAAATTTACCATTTGGAGAACTTTATTATAGCCGAATATTTAAAATGCGAAGGGTCTTGGTGTCAAGTCAAAATCAATGACAAAAAAGGCTATATTTTATCATCAGAATTATTTGGAGTAGATGAAATATAATTTTTTCAAATTAATAATAGTTTTCCTACTTACTTCTTGTGTCAATAAAAACCCTCCAATTGATAATGAATGGGCTGGAGATGCTTATTCCGGTTTTGCCGATTACAAATCAGTTATTGCCAAAAATTACATGATTTCATCCTCCGAAAAAATTGCCTCCGAAGTTGGAGCCGAAATTTTAAAACAAGGAGGCAACGCCATTGATTCTGCAATTGCGGTGCAAATGGTGTTAAATGTAATTGAACCGCATTCATCTGGAATTGGTGGCGGATTATTTTTACTTTATTACGATCATAAAACCAAAAAAACCATTTATTTTAATGGTCGCGAAACCTCACCCGCCAAAAGCTTTCCAGAAATGTTTTTGGATGAAAATGGTAAGGCTAAAAATTTTTATGATGTAGTTTCCACCCCCCTAAGCGTCGCAACTCCGGGAGCATTGCACGCCTTAAAAAAAGCTCATCAAAAATATGGTAAAATTAAATGGAAAAATTTATTTCAACCCTCCATAAAAAT
>JALREU010000101.1 GCA_023256705.1 Rickettsiales bacterium | reverse complement strand
GGCCTTGAAAATTTTCTTAGATCCCTACAAAATATCGATGGCGAATATTTAAGTTTGAAACCTCACAATAATATTGAAAATAAATTTTTATCGCTTGGTTTATTTATCTTTGGCTGGTTTTTTGGTGGCTTTGGTATTATCGGTCAACCCCATATCATGACTAGCTTTATGGCAATGTCAAAACCTGATGACATTAAAAAAATTCGCTATTTTTATTATAGTTGGTATGTCATTTTTTTTGTATTTACTATTTTGACAGGCTTAATTTCAAGGGTGATAATTAGCAATTATTCAGGATACGACCCCGAATTATCCTTGCCGATTTTGGCAAAATTAGTCTTACCAGAAATTCTCATTGGCTTTATTTTGGCAGGAATTTTTTCAGCGACAATGTCTACCGCCGATTCGCAAATTTTATGTTGTAGCGCCACTATTTCGAACGATATTTTTAAAAATTCAAAGCATAAATTTTTTATTGCCAAAATTGCCACAATTTTTGTTACTTTGAGCGCCATGATGATCGCCATGATTGACAGCCAAACGGTATTTTCATTAGTAATGTATGGATGGCTTGCCTTGGCTTGTAGCTTTACACCGATAATTATAATTTACAGTATTGAAAAATCTCCAACACAATCGCTATTGGTTATTTCTATGCTGATTGGCTTGATTTCAACCTTGATTTGGCAATATTTTAATTTAGGAGATATAGTTTATGAAGCTGGTATCGGCATTCCATGCGCCTTAATTTATTATCTTTTTTGGAAATTTAAAAAGAATAATTTTTAGCTTCACCAACGTTTTCATTGGGCGAAAATTCCTCTTGATAATTAGTGCTGTAGATTTTTTCAATATCATCTTCACCTTTGATTTGATTGGCCAAAGCATAGCCATTATTTTTCAAATATTTTGCCGAAATTTGTCTTAATCTTTCTGGTCTCGTTAAATAAACCCACTCCACTTCAAGTAAGCGAATTTGATCTTCAAAATCAGAAATTTGTTGACGGTCCTTAGCCATTTGTTCTTGTAAATTTTCTACTTTAAATTGCACAAAAAACATTGTTAAGATGCTTAAAATCACTAAGCCAATTAACAACAAATTAAAGCAGTAAAATTTATTTAAATATTCACTTAATTTTTTCATAAATTATAGTTTTATAGCGACTCGCATTTTTGCACTTCTTGAACGCGGATTGTTTTCAATCTCGATTTGCGAAGGCATTAAAGCCGATTTTGTTAATATTTTAAAATTTATTTTTGATTTATTTTGAACCGCAATTTCCGGCTCATATCTAGAAAATGTTTTGTCAATTCCAGCTTGTTTTTTTAGAAAATTTTTAACAATTCTATCTTCAAGCGAATGAAACGATACCACCACCAACCTTCCACCTTTTTTTAGTAAAACTAAAGAAGATTGCAAAGCCATTTCCAATTCTTCCAATTCCTTATTTACAAAAATTCTCAAGGCTTGAAAAGTTTTAGTTGCGGGGTCAGTTTTGAAATAACCTCGATAAAAACCACGAACAATATTAGCAAGTTCACGGCACTCATAAATTGGTTTTACTTTCCGTAACTCAACAATTTTATTAGCTATTTTTTTAGCATGAATTTCATCGCCAAATTGATAAATTATATCCGCCAACTCTTTAGCAGAAAATTCATTTACCACTTCAAAAGCACTCAATTTTTGGTCTTGATCCATACGCATATCAAGTTTCTGACTTGAATCAAATGAAAATCCTCTTTCTTCATTATCGAGTTGCATCGAAGATACTCCTATATCCATAACCAGCCCATCAATTTCATTAATGCCAATTTTAGTTAAAGAATTTTCAATTTCCGAAAATTTTTCATTGATGAAATTAAAACGATTGCCAAATTTATTTTGCAAATTTTCAACAAATTTTATTACATTTTTATCGCGGTCAAAAGCAATTAATTTACAATCAGCTTCTTGTAAAATTGCTGTTGAATAGCCACCAGCACCGAAAGTTGCATCAACATAAGTTTCACCTGATTTAATTTGCAAATTTTGCAAAACTTCACTTAACATTACTGGAATATGAGGTTGATTATTTATCATTTTTTAACCTCAATAAATTGCGTTTTAATTTAGCTTCTTCTTTAGCTTTTTGCATATATTTTTCGAAGCTATTTGGCTCCCAAATTTCAAAGGTAGCCCCTTTGCCAATAAAAACTGCCGAATCTTTTATTTTGGCGGTTTTCAATAAATTTTCTGGCAAAATAACTCTACCATCACCATCAATTGATAATTGCACCGAACCTCCCAAAACCGCAGTGGCAAAGGCGTCTCTTTCTTCCGAAAATGGCTCTAAATTATCAATTGAGTCCGATAATTTTTTTATTCTCTCTAAGTCGCAACCTTCGATACATTGATTGATAAAAGATTCATAAACTACCATCGCTGAATTATTGGCACTTACCAACGAGGCACGAAACTGCGAAGGCACAGAGACTCTGCCTTTGCTATCGACTTTATTAGTGAATGTTGATAAAAATAATGCCACGGAATTTTATGGTTAAAATTGGAAATTTATGGAAATTTATGGAAAAATTTACGGACAATTTGGAATTAAGTCAATATCTTTTTTCAATTAATTATTAATTTTTTTATAGATCTTGATATTTACTGAATTTTTCAAATTTAAGTTTGTTTTTTTAATAAAAAAAAATATCATTTTAAAAAAACAAATTTGAAAATTATGAATTTTAACAAAAATAATCCTTACAACTTTCCAGATGAAAATGGCAAATTCCAAGAATTTGGCGGTTCTTTCGTTGCCGAAACCTTAATGCCAGCGGTTTTGGAGCTTAAAGAAACCTATCAAAAACTTAGAAATGACCCTGAATTTCAAGCTCAATATCAATATTATTTGCAAAATTATGTTGGCCGACCGAGCCCGCTTTATTTTGCTCAAAAACTTACCGATTATTATGGTGGTGCCAAAATATACTTAAAACGCGATGAGCTTAATCACACTGGTTCGCATAAAATCAATAATTGCATCGGGCAAATTTTACTTGCCAAAAAAATGGGTAAAAAACGCATCATCGCCGAAACTGGAGCGGGTCAACATGGCGTTGCCACCGCAACGGTTTGTGCATTATTTTCTCTACCTTGCACAATTTATATGGGTGCCAAAGATATTGAAAGACAAGCGCCGAATGTCTTTCGTATGAAACTCTTAGGAGCCGAAGTTAAATCAGTAGAAACGGGGTCGAAAAGCTTAAAAAATGCCATCAACGAAGCAATGCGCGATTGGATTGCCAATGCCAATGACACTTATTATTTACTTGGCACCGTAACAGGTCCACACCCATATCCACAAATGGTTCGTGATTTTCACAGCGTAATTGGCAAAGAGGCTAAGGAGCAAATTTTAGCAATTGAAAATAAATTGCCAGATGCCCTAGTTGCATGCATTGGCGGTGGATCAAATGCTATGGGATTATTTTATCCATTCATCAATGACGAAAGCGTAAAAATGTATGGAGTTGAAGCTGGAGGCAAAGGCTTAAATTCGAATTTACATTCGGCATCAATTAATAAAGGCACCATCGGTGTTTTGCACGGCAATAAAACTTATTTTTTACAAAATGAAGATGGGCAAATTGATGACGCCCATTCAATTTCTGCAGGACTCGACTACCCAGGAATCGGTCCTGAACATGCTTTTTTACACAAAATTGGCAGAGTCCAATATGAAAGTGCCACCGACGAAGAAGCACTTGAGACCTTTCAATTAATGTGCAAATTAGAAGGCTTAATTCCCGCCCTAGAATCTTGCCATGGCGTTGCTTTTGGTGGCAAATTAGCGAAAATTTTAGGCAAAGAAAAAACTATTATCATCAATTTATCGGGTCGCGGAGACAAAGATATCAATACCGTAGCTCGTCATTTAGGATTTCAATTATGAATGTAAATTCCAGAATTTATCAAAAATTTACCCAATTAAAATCGCAAAATAAATGTGGCTTTATTGGTTATTTATGCGCTGGCGACCCAGATTATTCAACTTCACTTCAAGCTATCAAAAATCTTGCCAAAAATGGAGTGGATTTGATTGAAATTGGCATTCCTTTTCTAGATCCCGCAGGAGATGGACCAACAATCGAACTCGCTTCAAAACGAGCAATTGCTTCGGGAATGGATTTAAACAAAACCCTAAATTTAGTAAAAGAGTTTCGTCAAGAAAATCAAGAAACTCCGATTATTTTAATGACTTATTTTAATCCAGTTTTAAAATTTGGTTTGGAAAAAATTTTTTCGCAAGCAAAAATAGCTGGAGTCGATGGCTTTTTAATTGTCGATTTGCCCTTTGAAGAGCAAGCCGAAATTTTACCCGCAATTCAAAAAAATCAACTGGATTTTATTGCCCTAATCGCTCCGACAACTTCCATAGATCGTGCCAAAAAAATTCTACAAAATGCCAGTGGCTTTGTTTATTTAATTTCAATGCTTGGCATCACTGGAACCAAGCTTGCCGAGACTGCGGACAATGAAATTTTACTTAAAAAAATCCGAGAAATCACCAACTTACCTATCGCCATTGGCTTTGGAATTCAGCAACCAAAACAGGCTTCTGACTTTAAAAATTTAGGGGTCGACGCCGTGGTAATTGGGTCAACTTTAGTCAAAGAATTAAGTTTAAATATTGAAAAAAACCAAATGCTAAAAAATCTTGATAATAAAGTTTTAGAATTTAAAACTGCCATTAAATCTTAATATTAAAATTATGTTAAAAAATATTCATATTAGCACTATAAATTGTGGAATTAAATATCAAAATCGCGATGACTTACTATTAATTAAATTTGAAAATTTGGTTAATGTAGCGGGAGTTTTCACCAGCTCGTCAATGCCCGCCTCACCTGTGAATTGGTGTAAAAAGAATTTAAAGAATCACCATGCCAAAGCTTTAATTGTCAATGCTGGCAATGCTAATGCCTTCACTGGTTTAGAAGGAGAAAAAGCGGTTTTAGAAACCGCCAAAGCTGTTGCCAAACATTTAGATTGCCATGAAAATGAGGTTTATATTTCTTCAACTGGAGTAATTGGTGAAAGATTGCCCTATGAAAAAATTGTTAATGC
>JALREU010000100.1 GCA_023256705.1 Rickettsiales bacterium | reverse complement strand
AATTCAAAAAAATCAGGTTTAATTATTCTTGCGATAATTTTTTGGCTTGATCATCAGCAACAAGAGCGTTCACGATTTCATCAAGCTCGCCCATCATAATTTCGTCAATACGATAACTCGTTAAATTAATACGATGGTCGGTGACTCGACTTTGTGGAAAATTGTAGGTACGAATTCTTTCGCTTCTATCGCCACTTCCAACCTGCTCTTTGCGCTCCATTGCTCGCTCTCTTTCAAGGCGCTCGCGCTCTGCCTCATAAATTCTTGAACGCAAAACTTTCATGGCTTTTTCACGATTTTTAATTTGCGATTTTTCATCTTGCATCGAAACTACCACACCTGTCGGCAAATGCGTAATTCTAACTGCCGAGTCTGTGGTATTAACCGATTGACCACCCGGACCTGATGAACGAAAAACATCAATTCGCAAATCTTTTTCTTCAATTTTAATATCAACCTCTTCAGCTTCAGGCAAAACAGCCACTGTTGCTGCCGAAGTGTGAACTCGCCCCGAAGCCTCAGTTTCTGGCACTCTTTGCACTCGATGCCCACCCGATTCAAATTTTAAACGAGCAAAAACTCCGCGACCAGAAATAATCGCAGACGCTTCTTTATAGCCTCCAAGGCCAGTATCAGAAATTGACAAAATCTCGAATTTCCAACGATTTTTTTCAGCATAGCGATGATACATTTGAAATAATTTATAGGCAAAAAGTGCCGCCTCTTCGCCTCCAGTGCCTGCCCTAACCTCAATGATGGCGTTTTTTTCATCGGCTGAATCCTTAGGAATTAAGGCAATTTTAATTTGATGCTCAAGATCTGGAATTTTTTTTGACAAATTGAATTTTTCCTCCTCCATCATATCACGCATTTCCTTGTCTAGGGAAGAGTCGGTGAGCATTTGCTCGATATCGACATATTCTTTTTGTGCATTTTGATATTCGTGAATTATCCCCACAACTTCTTGCATATCGGAATGTTCTTTAGAAATTTTGGCGAAGCTTTGCCCCAAGCCAGTTGGGTCTTGAAGCTTTTTTTCTAATTCATTAAATTTAGCAACAATGCCCGAAAGTTTTTCTGTAATCGACATATTATTTTTTATTTTTACTTTTTGTTTTGGTTAGTTTTTGATAAAATCTTTTAAGAATTTTTTTATATTATTGAATTCTTTGTGATCATAATTAATAAACTTTTTATTAAACTTTGCCGATGCCTCTCTTTGAGCTAGAGTAGCAATATCTTTAACGGTTTTAAATTCTTTTTTAGAAATTTGGGTTGATAATAAAGCCTGAATAACATTTTTAGGTTTAGCATCTTTTAAATCGCAACATTTGAAAAATTTAGGAATACAATTTTTAAGAATCTCTTTGTATTCTTTATTATCAAGTGATTTTAAAATTAGAGTTTCTAAATCTGGCTTAAGCAAATCAATCGAAATTGAAATGGTTATCGGTTTAGTTGATTTTGAGCTTAATGTAATGCCACCGTTTAAAATTATAAAATTAATATCGTTATTTTCTTTATTTAATTTTTCTATATCTTTAATAATTTCCTTAAATCTATTTTTTTCTCCATCTTCGTCAAAAATAATTGCTAAATTTCTAACATTTTTTTTAAAATTACTATCTTTGATAATCATCTTTAATGATTTATCACCCGACCCAAAAATACCCGATATACCGCCTACCTCATGAACATAAATCTTGTCGTCAATTTCCAATTTTTTTAAAAAAGAAACTATAAATTCTAAATCATCTTTACCTTCTACCAAAATGGCATGTTTGTATTGGAATGGGTCAGGTCTTTGTTTTTTCAAACTCTTTGTCATAATTTTAACGGATTTCGTAGTGATTGTCGATCATTGTTTCAAGCTCTTCTTGAGAGATTGTGGTTTGCAAAATTTTATCATCAAATTTTTCTAATCTTACAATTTGAAATAAATCTTCATATTCATCTTTAAGGGCAATTTTACTGATATTTTTCAAACAATCATAAGAATGGGTTGTGGTAAAAAGCTGGATATTATATTCTTCGCATAATTTAATAATTTGTTCCCAGAATAAATCTTGCTTATCGTGATATAAACCATTATCAATTTCATCGATACATAGGATTTTAAACTTGTCTAATCTTTTACCCATTATCTCTGCTGTGATCAAGATATCGAAAAACTTTTTAAAACCATTTCCCATATTTGAAAAGTTAGTATCATAACCTTCGCTTTTAAAAAATAATAAATCATCACCCACAAATCTAATGGTTATTATTTTTGGATCAAATTTTTGTGATAATTTTATGTATTTTTCTTCGGATTTAAGTCCCATTTCAACAATTCTATTCCACTTGCTAGCAACTTCCTTTGTACTTGGAATATTATCAAATAAAAGCTCAATATCATACTCTTCAAAGTTTTCAATAGATAATTTTCCAGTTCCCATATTGCTAAAACCAATTTGAGCACTTATTTTTTTATAATTATAATCAACGATGAAGGTTTTATAATCTTCTTTAAAAAGTGCCCGATCTTCTATGCCGTATCGCCTTATAGCATCTCTATTTGAAAAAATTTCCTCTTTTGAAATTGACATAGAAACATCAATTTTTGAATCATTCAATTCTGACGATATTTGAATTTTATTTAAATTATCTTTTTTCTTATAAAACAAATATTCAAGCTTAGAAAATGCAAATCTACCAGTTCTAATTCCTATCATATCCGAGTCTCTGTAGGCAATAGATTCTCTGGATTGAATAATACCCATATAATTTCTTACAGTTGGATACAACATCCCAACCGCCTCTAGCACACTGCTCTTGCCCGAATTATTATCACCAACGAAAATATTCACTCTTTTTAAATCTTTAAGGTGAAAATTTTCAAAGCAACGGAAATTTTTAATCGTCAAATTTTTTAATAAAGGCTTGCTAATTTTTTTGGTTTTTTTCTGCACCATAGCTTTTATATTAAATTTTCTAATTTAAGATTGATTTGCTTTTAAGCAAAAATTATTAGGAAGTTCGACCTTAGGAAGTTCAACCTTAGGAAGTTCAACCTTAGGAAGTTCAACTCTAGAAATCTCTATTAATCGCAATTTTACTAGCTTAAGAGTATAATAGCAATAATTTTTTAAACAATTTTCAAAGTCTATGTCGTCAAATTTTTATGTAACTTCGCCGATTTATTATGTCAATGATGTTCCGCATATCGGTCATGCCTATACTTCGATTGCCTGCGACACTATGGCAAGGTTTGAGCGCTTAAAATCGCACCGAGTTTTTTTCTTAACTGGTACTGACGAACATGGGCAAAAGGTAGAGAAATCAGCGCTCGCCAAAGGTAAAACTCCACAAGAATTTTGCGACGAAGTTTCGCAAAAATTTCGTGAACTCACCACAACTCTTAATCTATCCAATGATGATTTTATTCGCACCACCGATGAGCGTCACAAAAAAACTGTGGAAAAATTTTGGAATATTTTATTGCAAAATGGCTTTATTTATAAAGATATTTACGAAGGTTGGTATGCCGTTCGCGACGAAGCATTTTACAGTGCCGACGAAATTATTGATGGCAAAGCACCAACTGGTGCCGAAGTGACATGGCACCGCGAAGAAAGCTATTTCTTCCGTCTCTCGGCTTTTCAAGAAAAATTACTAGCTCTTTACGAAGCGGTGCCAGACTTTATTCGTCCCAATTCTCGCTACAATGAAATTGTGAATTTTGTCAAATCTGGCTTGAAGGATTTATCAATCTCGCGCACCTCATTTTCGTGGGGAATTAAAGTGCCAAATGACGAAAAACACGTGATTTATGTCTGGCTTGACGCCCTGACCAACTATCTCTCTGCCCTTGATTTTGCTGATAATTCTAGCAATTACCAAGATTTTTGGGTTAATGCAAACAACTCGCCACTTCATATTGTTGGCAAAGATATTGTGCGCTTTCATGCCGTTTACTGGCCAGCCTTTTTGATGGCTTGCAACATTAATGTTCCTTATGGAATATATGCTCATGGTTGGTGGACAAATGATGGTCAAAAAATTTCTAAATCTTTGGGCAATGTGATTGACCCACATGCTGAAATTGCTTGGATTGAGAGTTTTGGTTGCCAAAAGGCAACCGCCAATGATTATTTTCGCTATTTTTTACTGCGCGAAGTGCCATTTGGCAATGATGGCGACTATTCAAGAGTAAATTTAGCAACTCGAATTAATGCCGAACTCGCCAACAATATCGGCAATTTAGCACAACGAAGCTTGGCGATGATTTATAAAAATTGCGAGGGCAAAATTCCTGCAGGCATCGAACATGCCATCTCTCACCTTGAACCTTTTAGCGAAAATTATTTCAAAAATTTCAATGATTTAGCTTTTGACAAAGCCATTCAAGCCGTGATCGACTTTGCCAATTTAGTCAATAAAAATTTCAACGACACAGCCCCTTGGAATTTAATGAAGCAAGGCAAAATTGCCGAGATGCACAAATCTCTTCACGAAACCGCCGAGAGCCTGCGTTTAATTGCAATTTTATTATTGCCTTTTGTGCCCGTCAGTGCCAATAAAATTTTGGATTTATTGAATATCGAAAATTCCGCTCGCAATTTTGCCCACCTCACCCACACCCTTAAGGCTCAACATCAAATCAACGAGCCCAAGGCAGTATTTCCAAGGCTTGAGAGTAGGTAAAACTAAAATATGATCTTTAAAATTTAAAAAATTAAAATTCTAACTTCATATTTTTATCTCAAAAATATTTTTTTATAATTTTATTTAAAGATTGTTTTAGAATAAACTTTAAATTTATTTTTAGCAGGTAGGCTTGTGTTGTTAATTGAAAATTTGGGCGATAAATTTTCACCCTCCCGATCTGAGATTTTTTTAAATATTGTGAAATAATTTCATTTTTTTTAAGTTTAGAATAACATTTTTTGTGCTTATTTTATCAAAAACTCAAAAGCTCAACTTTCAAAGCGGTCTAATCACCCTCCCCATTTACGAGAGGGTAAAATTTCTTTGCCAAAATTAGCGGTGCCATCACCCTCCCCTTGCGGGAGGGTAAAATTTTCTGCAAGAAAATTTTGGGAGGGGGAATTTTGGTTTATCAAAGAAAATTACTTCATCAAATTATTA